>NZ_CP138989.1:3322500-3622500 GCF_044594645.1 Algibacter sp. R77976 | reverse complement strand
ATTCCTCAGAAAAGCTAAAAGGTCAGATGCAATTTACAAGTTCAGCTCTTGAGGTAGTTCATTAGCGTTTTATTCTGTCAACTTTTATTAATTCCGCAGGTGGCTAAATTCCGCATTTCGTTCGGGTTTTTATTTCAGCTTTCGATTCCGCAAACCTGTCTGCCGACAGGCAGGCAAGTTAAAAAGTCAGATGCAATTCAATTCAGAGTTTGAGTAATAATTCGGTGAATTTTTGAAAATTCCGCAAGAGAGTTTTTCGTTTTTTATATCTTAAAACTCAAAAAAAAAATCGAAAAATAAACCAGGCTTTTTTCGTTCAGAGTGCGTTGCGCAATGAATGGCAACGTTGTTGTGTAAGGAAAGTTGCGTGGTTTAAGCAATAAATTTAGTAAATAAAACACGAACCAAGAAAATCCGAGAGGATTTTCGTAAGTAGGCTTTTACTAGCAATTTTTTTTACACGGTGTTGGCAATAGTTTTTTAAAATTCAGTTTTCGAATTATTGATTTTCGTGAAATTAAATTTTTCATTTATTTCAATATTATTCAAAACATTTTTAAATTCATTTTTCATTTTTTTGTCTCTCAAAAGTATTTCAAAATTATAGTTTTCTCCATTCTTTTTTAAAATTTTCAGGTAGTTTTTATTTCCATAAATTGAGTGAGTTGTCAAACTTCCATAACCCATATATTTTAGAAAAATACTTTCTATTTCATTTATTCCAATTTTATTTTCAATTCTGTCCAAATTGATTGAAATATATTTTTCACTTATTTTAAATACTCCGACTACTTTCGGTTTTTTAAAAGATTCTCCGAATATATAATATGCTCCAAATAATAATATTATTAAACTTAAATATTTTAAATAAATGTTCTGATTTTCTTTATTATATAAAAAAAGATAAAAATTCGCTAATAAATAAAGTATTCCAAATATTATACTATATAATTTAATAGGTTGTTTAGTTTCAATAATTTCAGTTTTGAATTCCTTTTTCATTTCGCTTTTTAATTATTGCCAACGGTTACGTATATGAAATGTTGCGTGTTTGAGTGCGAGGATTTTCCGAAGGAAAATCAGATGCAAGCAAACAAAGCAACTCACATTGGTTAAGGACAAAATAGCAATTTTTTATATACAATGTTGTAAGTAGTGCTTTTTCGCTTACTTGCTCAATTTCAGTATTCGGAAAGCACCTTGAATTACCAACGCAAAAACGATTGTTCCGATAATTAAATCAGGTTTACTCGAACTCAACCAATTTACCAAAATTCCAGCAATTATTACTCCTAAATTGATAATCACGTCATTTGATGTAAAAATCATACTCGCTTTCATATGAGCCTCTTCTTTGCTTTTTGACTTTTGCAAAATGTAAAGACAAATTCCGTTTGCGATAAGTGCAAAAATCGAAACGATAATCATTGTCGAAAAATCGGGAAGTTTCTCGTCTCCAAAAAATCTTCTTAAAACTTCCACAAATCCAATAATCGCAAGTGTTATTTGAAAATACCCAGCAAGTTTTGCAATCCGCTTTTTCTTAACTATAGTTCCTCCAACCGCAAACAAACTAATTCCGTACACGAAACTGTCGGCAAGCATATCCAAACTATCTGCAACAAGTCCCATTGATTTTGAGATAATTCCTGTTGTCATTTCGATAATGAAAAAAGCAAAATTAATTGCAAGTACAGACCAAAGTAGCTTTTTTTGGTTTGCGTTTTCTTTAAATTCCGTTTGGTCGGTTTGTTCCGTTGAGATTTTTTTTCCGCCTAAATTCAGTTCGATAACTGACTTTTCTATTTGGTCAATTTCTCCGCTGTGAAAAACAGTCAATTTTCGATTCGGAATATCAAAGTCCAAATTCGCTATACTTGAAATTCCGTCCAATTTCATTCGGATTAGATTTTCCTCTGAAGGACAGTCCATTTTGGTAATTTCAAATATCGTTTTATTCACTTGGTTTCTGGGTTTTTCGGCATTACTTACAACGGTTTTGTGTATGATTAGTTGCGTGTTTTAAGCACGAAAGTTAGCAAATAAAAACCGAATAGAAAATCCGCGAGGATTTTCGTAAGTAGGCGATAACCAAGCAATTAATTATACACGGTGTTATATAGATACTGCGTTCAGTTACTCTAAATTTCACTAAAACCCTTTAAATTCAATGCTTTATGTATTTTTACTAAACTAAAGTAATGCAACAAAATGCGCTAAAATGCTTGTTTTGTTGTACCTGTTGTTGTACCTTGGTACTCGGTTGCACCGCTTTGCATACCTTTAAAACCAGTACTTTATGTCTTCAATAAAACTAATTTTAAGAAACAACAAGATAGATAAAGCAGGAGAAGCACCTCTTTATTTAAGGGTTATCAAAGACCGCAAAACTAAATTCATTTCGTTAAGCCTAAAATTAAAGCCTAATGAATGGGATAAAGATAAGCAAAAAGTAAAGAAGAATCATAGTAATTCTACAAGGCTAAACGCTTACATTTCTCAAAAGGTAGCAGATGCAAAAGGAGAAATTGCAGACCTAGAAAGAAGAAACCAATCTACAACAGCAAGAAAACTAAAAGAGGCCATTAAGGGAAAACCTTTAACGAACTTTTTTGATTACTCTGATAACCTTTGTGAAAAGCGAAAAGACACTTTAGCATATTCAACGTATAAGAATTATAAAACTTATTTAAAGAAGTTTGAAAAGTTTGTAGGACATAGAGAATTGATGTTTGAAGATATTACAGTTACAACTTTAAAGGATTTCGCATCCTATTGTAGTTCCACATTAGGCAATAATAATACGACTATAAATTTTTCTTTAAAGATTATGAAGATAATGTTTAAGGAAGCACAAAAAGAAGATTTAATACCTTTAGATTTATTTCCCTTTAACAAGTTCACAGTAAAAAAAGAAAAGAGTACAAAACGCTATTTATCTGCTGAACAGTTTCAGGACTTTATGGATTTAGAAGTTTCAAATAAAGATAAAGCACAGATTATAAAAGATATGTTTATATTTTCAGTCTTTGCAGGTGGTTTAAGGTTTGGAGATATGCTAGAGCTAAAATGGAAGAATTACGATAAGAAAAACGGAAGAATAACAAAGATAATCAGAAAAACAAACAGACAGCACAGCGTTAGAATAGGTCAAAAAGCAGTTGAAATATTAGAGAAGTATCAACAAAAAGACCAGAAGCAAGAAGATATAATTTTCCCTTTTGCAAATATTGATAAAACCTATTTTACAGATAAAGAGCACAGAAATTTAATAACCGGAAGAGCAATAGCATTAAGTAATATGTATTTGAGAAAAATGGGTAAACGTTTAGAACTACCTTTCAATTTAAGCTTTCACATAAGCAGACATACATTTGCGACTAGGGCATTAAATAACGGTATGCGTATAGAACACGTTTCTAAACTTATGGACCATTCAGATATTGGTATTACACAAGTTTATGCAAAAATAATAAGTAGTGAGTTAGATAATGCGGTAGATAAATACATCAATTAATATGGGTGAATTTTCACAAATTGAAATCAAAATATTAGACCGTTTAACAGAAGTTGTAGATGGTAAATTAGAATCAATCGGTTATGAGAATAGCGAAAAAGATAGGATGCTTTATTCTACTTGTTTAAATGATAATGAAAAGGATAAGTTTACCAAAAAAGAGATAAAGAAACTTCAAAAGAAGATAGCTAAATGCAACTCAAATATTGCTGGATATGTTTCAGCTTTTCTTAACAAATATGAATTAGAACATCACGACGGAGATTTTTATAGTTACCGAGAACGTATTTGCCGGAATTTCATAAGTAATTATTACGAAGGCATTGAACAACTTACAGAAGAATACCAATTACTTGAAAAAGTAGAACAAGAGGATGAAATGTATTTTGAAGCTGTTTTAAATGATGAGCTTTATAGTTTTGATAAAAAGGAAATAGATGAGTTTATTAAGTATATGGCTTTAACTGAACGACTTTCAAAGTTTATAAGTATTTTAGAATCAGTAGAAGAGAAAAAGAAAAAACCTAAATTAGATGCTATTATTGATAAAATGAAAGCTGAAATTAAGGAAAGGGAATCAAAAAAAATCAACGATGAATTATCCGCTACTTTAGACAATTTAAGAGGTCAGCTCATCAGTAATTTACAATTATATAACCTCATAAAAGATATTACCAAATTAGATAAAGATGCTTTAGAATATTTAAAAGAAGATATAGGTTGGTATTTATGGAGTATGAAAACAGCCCAGGAATGTTTTTATTCTAAAGAAGAAACCGAGAGAGCTTATGAAAAAATAGAAAAAAAATATACTAAAGAGAAACAATTAGAACTTGGATATTTAAGGAAAACAAAAACTTTTTTTGAAGTTGAATATGTTGATCCAGAAGAACCGATTTATATTGATAAAGAAAAACTTCTGTTTCCTAATGAATTTACATCTATCAAGGAGTTAATTACAATAATTGATAAAGAATTAAATAAGTTAGAATCTATAAGTGCCTCAAATAAAACATACAACGTTAAACCAGATATGTCCGGTGAATACAAGAATGATGAAAACGAAGAAGTTTTATTAGTAGAGGAGTTGGAAAAGCGTTTAGCGATTGAGGCTGTAGAGTATAAAACGAAATGTGATGAACTTTGGGAAACTCATAAATTCGACCCGACATATTTTGATACATATATTTCTGGTGATTTATACAATGTGTTTTTAAAGTCGATTTATGAAAAAATAAAGCCTTTAAATGATTTTGAAATTAATAAATACCTAACACTATCCGTAAACCAATTTAAGACACATACACCGACCAAAAGAGCGGATGCATTTAAAAAAATATATCACGATACCTATTGGCATCCTAATTATATTGAATATAAGCCAGATCAATACGAGAATAAATATGCAATTCACGTATGGAAGCATTACGCTAATCATTTTTACCTATTTAAAGAAGCTACAGAAAATGTATTACAGGACTTTAAAAATGGCTTAATTGGTAATAAACAAAAAACTAATTATGATAAATTAGAAACCGCAAATACAGACGGAAAGAAGCTAAATCAAAAACAAGTGATAAATACCATTACAAAAGATATAATAGAAAAAATTAATTCAATAAATAAATATGAGTTGATCTTATTCTTAGAAAGTGAAAAATCAGGTGTAAAATTGTCTTCAGAAGAAATTGAAAGCCAATATTCGAGTTATACAGACAAAATAAATACGTACATAAAAGAAATATTTCTTGATGGAGATATTCCGTACTTAAACCGCCTTTTAATTAATGTAAATGAATACGTTTCAAAATGGAGAAAAATAAATAGTAATGATGATTACTATTTAGATATTGTTACTCGTAATGAAAAATACAGAGATCGTGCTGAAAACATTGATGTAGCTTACATAATTGAAACAAAACTTTTATTTCTTACTGAAATTAAAAACAATTTAGAACAACAAATTTTAAAGACAGAAATTAAAATTCCAAAAACTAAACCAAAATTAAAGCATCAGTCATTTACCTATAAAAAATTGAGATTGGAGTCAGCAAGTTTAACAGATTTAAGAGATTCGCTAAAAAGAAACAAGCTTATAGCAGAAGATACAAGTCTAAGTATTTTTAAAAAAGTATTTAGCGGTAATAAAATAGAAAAACCAATTGTTTGGACTGGTAATATTAGTGAACTTTCATATTTCATTAAACAACTGCATAACAACTTAAAATACGTTGAAAATGTAAAACAAGAAATATGGGCAGTTACTATAAATTGTTTTATCCAAGAAAATGGTGAACAGTATGACAGAAAAAAATTAAGAACTCAAAAAGTTCCTGCTACTTCAAAAAACATCGATTCTGTGCTAAATACACTAAAATAACACTCTACAGGTAAAGCACAATATTAAAATATTTTATGCATAAACAACAGTTAATCCCTTTTAGGTTAGCTGTTTTTTTATGGCACTCTACACTCTACACCTTACTCTAAACCCTAGTGCCTGAAGTGTTTTTAGCATCTGTTTACACCAATCTTTGTTGTCATAATCATTAAAATTTCACAAAATGGAAGCAATTATTTTAAGTGCACAACAGTACAAAGAATTAATTAATCGTTTAGATGTTCTAAACAAAAAACTAGAAGAAAAACAGAAGTCACCAGACGACACGTTTCTCGACAATCAAGAATTTTTGCAGCTAATGAATATTAGCAAGCGCACCGCCCAAACGTGGCGCGATGAAGGTATCGTATCATTTTCTCAAATAGGCTCTAAAATCTATTACAGAATGAGCGATGTGCAGAAGCTTTTAGATAAGAACCAGAAAAAAGCCTTTAAAACTAATAGAAGAGATTATACTGTAAATATCTAAAATTATGCAAGCTGTCGTATCAGTCTTTAAAGACTTCGTAAACAAGGTTGAGGATAAGCCTTTAGAAAAAATCCTAAATGATATTAAAATAGGCACTTATAAAGCTGAAATCAGCAATATAAGAAACCTAATTAGTAATGACAACAAACAAGGTGCAGACCAACTTAAAAAGCAATTAATTGCTTTTACAGTATCAGGCACTTTCAATAATGGTAGAAGTATTGATAAGGTAAATACGTATAGTAAATATGTAATTTTAGATATTGATAAATTAGATACTTCACATTTGCAATTAATAAAAAATACCACGCGTTTAGCACCTTATACCTATGCTTCATTTGTTAGTCCTAGTGGTAGAGGTTTAAAAATTATTGTAAAAGTAAACACAACAAAAGAAAATCATAAAGAAGCCTACAAGCAAGTTGTAGCGTATTACGAACAAGCCTTAAATATTGATATTGATACCTCTGGAAGCGATATTTGTCGTTTATGTTTTGTGTCGTCTGATGAAGATTGTTTTATCAATGCTAATGCAGATACATTTGAGGTTACTATAAAACCCTTAGAAGCACCGACAATAAAACAAAACAATAAAGTAACTAATGATATTGAAGCTTATATCTCTGAAATAGAAAAAACAGCAACTGATATTACAGGCAATTATGAAATGTGGCGAAATTTAGGTTTTGCTATTTCAGGAGAATACGGAGAAGCAGGAAGAGAATACTATCATAGAATTAGTAGATTTTATATAAAATACAATTATCAAGAATGCGATAAACAATTTACCAATTGTTTAAAAGCAAAGGGTAAAGGTGTAAATATTTCTACATTTTACTATATGGCACATCAAAATAATATAAAGCCATATAAAGAACCTATGGTAGAAGAATTGCTAACACCAAAAGACGAACTACAAGAAGAAGCTTATTCAGATAGTCCAACATTCTCAACTTCCTTAATTCCTCAACTTCCGCAGTTCCTTCAACACGTAGTTAAACATACTAAAACAGACCAAGAAAAAGATATAATGATATTAGGTGCGATAACAGCAATAAGTGCTTGTTTGCCGAAAATATACGGTATCTATGATGGAGATAAAGTATATTCTAATTTGTATTTATTTGTGACAGCGGCAGCAGCTTCAGGAAAAGGAAAACTAAAATTTTGCAAACGATTGGTAAATAAAATTCACAAAACAATGCGTGAAGAAGCAAAACTAATGGAAGCCGAGTATGATGTAGAATTAGCACAATACAATAAGAGTAAAGCGAAAGATGAAAATTTAAAAAAACCACCAAAACCACCAATTAGAATGTTATTTATTCCTGCAAATAATAGTTCAACAGGTATGTTTCAATTATTACACGATAGTAAAGGCAGAGGACTAATTTTTGAAACCGAAGCAGACACATTGGCCAAAAACTTTAAAACAGATTATGGCGATTATTCAGATGGTTTTAGGAATGCATTTCATCACGAAACAATAAAATATTTTCGCAGAACAGATAGAGAATATGTAGAGATTGAGGAACCTTGTTTGTCTTGTGCATTAACAGGAACACCAAAACAAGTGTTGGCGTTAATGCCAAATGCTGAAAACGGCTTATTCAGTCGCTTTATGTTCTATCAAATGCCGACAAGTACTAATTGGAAAAATGTATTTGCTATTGATACTAAAAAAGGTTTAAATGATTACTTTGATCAATTAGGTAGCCAATTCTACGAGTTATACAGACAACTAATTACTAATACAGAAATTCAGTTTTCATATACTGAAGAACAGCAAGAAGTATTCAATCAATTTTTTTCAAAAATTAATTTATACTATCTAAATGTAAATCCTTTAGAGTACAATTCATCAATAAAAAGAATGGGTATTATAGCGTTTAGAATTAGTATGATTTTAACCGTTTTACGAATACTAGAAACTGGAGATGTTTCAAATCCTTTGTTTTGTTCTGATGAAGATTTTCAAACAACACTTACAATGGTAAAAGCCTTAATAAAACACAGTAGTAAGGTGTATTCCAGTTTACCGCAAGATAAAGAAGCAATAAAATACAAAAACAAAAAACAACAATTTGTAGAAAACTTGCCATTACGTTTTACAACACAAGATTTTCAAAATTATGCTAAGCAGTTAACTATTACATCAAAAACCGCAGAGCGATATATTACTAATCTTTGTAAAACCAAGTTTTTAGTAAGAGAATCACAAGGCAATTATTATAATCCAACAAAAGAAGAAAGTGAGAAAAGTGAGGAAATTAAGGGGACTAAGTAAATATTCCCCTCACTTTCCTTAAAAACCGCATTTCTCTTGCTATAGATACTTAAAATATTTATATTTTTACTTTTCACACTTTTGTAAATTTCTTACAACATTTTAATTGCAATGAGTACAGACAAACTAGACCTTACCACACCAGACTTGGTAAATCAAAATATAGAAAAAATTGCAGCTTTATTTCCTAACTGCGTTACAGAAACAGCAGAAGGCAAAGCCATAGATTTCGACCTACTAAAACAAGAGTTAAACCACGAAGTTGTAGAAGGCGCAAAAGAACGCTATCGTTTAGAATGGCCTGGTAAAAAAGAAGCGATTGTAACCGCCAATTTACCCACCACAAAAACATTAAGACCAGTACGAGAAGATTCTGTAAATTTTGACACTACAGAAAATATGTACATAGAAGGCGATAACCTAGAAGTACTTAAAATTTTACAAGAAAGCTACCTAGGTAAAATTAAAATGATATACATAGACCCACCTTACAACACAGGTAAAGATTTTGTATATAAAGATAATTTTACACAAGATAGTGCAGAGTTTAAAGAAGAAACCGACCAAACAGATGAGTATGGCAACCGTTTAGTAGCCAACCCAGAAACTGCTGGGCGTTACCATAGCGACTGGCTCTCTATGATGTACCCTCGTTTAAAATTGTCACGCAATTTATTAACTGAAGATGGTGCTGTTTTTGTGTCTATTGATGATAATGAAATACATAACCTTCGTAAGGTTTGTGATATAATTTTTGGTGAAATCAACTTTGTTTGCGAATTAATATGGCAGAAGAAAACTGGATCATCTGACGCAAAAAATATAGCCACTATTACAGAATATATTTTAGTTTATTCCAAAAATATATCAAAATTGAATTTAAATCAAGATGAGGCTGCACACGACAATAACCGGTATAAATATAAAGATGAATATTATGAAGAAAGAGGACCATTTTATTATGATAATTTAGATAGAGGAACACTAGGGTATCACGAAACTCTTGATTACGGTGTAGCTACACCAAGTGGTGCAGAGGTATTTCCTAATGGTAGAACGAGTAAGTTGAATGATGGATGGAGATGGAAATGGGGTAAAAATAAACTAGAATGGGGTCTGAAAAATGGTTTTATTGAAATACAAGAATCATCATCGAAAGAGTGTGGATGGGGTGTTTACTATAAAATATATCTAAATGTAGATAATGAAGGAAATAAAATTAAAAGAAGCTCGCCTTATAAAAATATTATTCAGGGAATATTAAATACTCACGCATCGAATGAGTCTAAATCTTTATTCAATAAAACTGGCATTTTCTCAAATCCAAAGCCAGTAGGTCTTTTAAAGAAATTATCAATATTTGGTACAAATAAAGATGATATTCTTTTAGACTTCTTCTCAGGTTCAGCAACATCTGCTCACGCAATTATGCAATTAAATGCAGAAGATGGAGGTAATAGAAAATACATTATGGTACAATTACCTGAAATAACATATGAAGGTGTTACTGAAAAGTTTACAGATAAAGATGGTCTGGTAAAAGAAAAATATGTAATGGATAAAGAGACGGGGTTTCCTATTGTTAAAAAAGATAGTGAAGCAAGAAAAACAGGTTATTATACAATTCCTCAAATAGGCAAAGAACGTATTCGTAGAGCTGCAGCTCAAATAAAAGAAGAAACTAATGCTAATATAGATTATGGTTTTAAAGTGTTTAAAGTTGAAAGTAGTAACATGCAAGATGTCTATTACAAACCTCAAGATTACGACCAGGCTCAGTTAGATGTGTTTGCAGATAATATAAAAGAAGACCGTACTTCAGAAGATTTACTCACACAAATACTATTAGATTGGGGTTTACCATTAACCTTAAAAACAGAAACCCTAACCATACAAGGTAAAGAAGTGTTTAAAGTAGATAGCAATTACCTAATGGCGTGTTTTGCAAATGGTGTAGATGAAGCTTTTGCCAAAGAAATTGCTACTTACCAACCTTTACGTGTGGTGTTTAAAGATAGCGGTTTTAAAGACGATACCGCCAAAGAAAACGTAAAGCAATTGCTAAAGCAATTAAGCCCTAATACTGAAATGAAAGTGATATAAGTTATGGAGAACGAACGATTAAATAAAGTTGTACACTTCACTAATATAGTTTCGGTATTAGTTGTTTTTAGCTGTGTTATTGCTATTCTAACGCTAGGTTATAATTTGATGCCTAAAACAGCAGAGATCAACAAAAATGAAGTAAATCTCATTTATAGTTTAAAAATTGATTCAACGTATGCAAGAGATTCAATTAAAAAACCTCTTTTAGATTTTAAAGAAACTACGACTAAAAATAATGAGAAGATTTACAAAGAAGTTAACAAGTTAATTACTGATTTTGAAGAACGCAATAAAGAGTTGTTACGTCAAAAACAGGAACAATCTAATTTTGTATCTCTATCCTCAGCTCTTTTAGGTATTCTACTTGCTATCGCAGGTTTTTTTGGTTTTAAGTCAATAAAAGAAATGAAAAAAGATGCTTTAGAAACTGCAACAGAAACTTCAGAAAAAACGGCGGAAGTAGTAGCAAAAGATACCGCGAAAATAACAGCCGAAATAACAGCAGAAGAGGTTGCTAAATCTGAAATGCGTGAAAAATACACTAATATTAAAGATGAAATACGGGATACTGTTTTAGCAGAGGTAAAAGTCTTTGTTGATAAAAAGAACATAGCTAGTGTCGATGATTTAAAATCAGAATTAGACAGTTTGAAAACTCAAATAGAAGATTGTTGTAATATTGAAAATATTGAAGAAGAGAATCAACAGGAAGAACAAGACTTAGTAATAGGAAACGAAGGTGCTGTTGAAAGTAATCAACTAGAAGAAGATATGTTTTCTGATGATGATTTAGAACAATAAAATAGGGTTATGAAAGCAATAGAATTATATAATAAAGAAGATAAACGTATATTTATTACCGCTGTACCTTTTAAGGTTTTAAATAGGGTTATTAAGTTTACTGAAAGAGAGAAATCTAATTGGTTTGCTTCTAGCGATTCAGAAATTGAAAACGATACACTTTTAGATAAATACTACCAAAGACCCACTAACGAACAAAGGGTAAAAGGTATAAAGAAATATATTGAAAAGACTTTGTTTGATGAGTCAAGTAAAGAGGAAGTTTTATTTCCGTCTTCATTAATTTTAGGTATTGATATAGAGTTAGAAACAATAAAAAAAGAAGCAGATATTTCAAGCTTTAATTTTCCTGAAGAAAAAGGGAGTTGCTTAATTGTTGATGGTCAGCATAGAATGAAAGCAATGCTTAAATTGTATGAAGAACTTAATAATAGCATTGATAAGGATAATAAAAAAATAAATAAGATTAACGAGTATAAATTTAATTGTACCATTCTTGTTAATTATGACTTATGGGAGCAAGCAAGTATTTTTGCTAGTGTTAACTTCAATCAAAAACCTGTAGATCGCTCATTATACTATGATATTTTTGGAGAACCACCAGTAGATTATAAAGATAAAGCTAAGAGTAATTTATACATCGCGCACGAGTTAGGGAAATACTTAAACAGCTCTAAGAAATCACCTTTAAATGGCTTTATTCAAAATTTCAAAAAGCAACAAGGTTTTGTCTCTCAGTCCTTTTTAATGCAAGCACTATTATCTCATTTTGGTTCAAGAGGAACTTGGAGAGAAGTTACTGAAGACTACAAAGAAGACGGTGAATTATATAAAAAATTACCTAAGGTTTATGTGAGCTACTTTAATGCTGTTAAAACAGTTCTAAGTGACTATTGGCCAGATTCTATAGATAAAAGCATGTCAACAATACTTACAAAAACTACCGGATTAAGTGCATTCATCAAATTATTAGGACATATAAATAAAATGATGAAATTAGGATTGTTTCCAGACTATGATAAAACTAATTTAATGGATTTAGAAATGAATCAACTTACTTCAATATTTGAAAATATTTTCAAAAAACTAACAGTTGTAAATAATAATTCAAATAAAACAAAAGCAGAAGTTTTATTTGGAGAAAATAGCAAATATGCAGGTTCAGGTTCAGGTGGTTTGCAAAGTCAATTATTTAAAGAATTGGCAGAAGCAATTGGAGTACCTGTGTAAATAGTATTTGTTTTTAGGAAGAATTAAAAGGCATTAAGGAACATTAATTAGTGGTTGTAAAGTGTTGATAAATAAAGGCTTTTTGTAGATAAGGAACATTTGCCCATAAATAAGGAACAAATTTAAAAAATGAAGTTACAGTTTAAAGAACAACAATTTCAAGTAGATGCTGTAAATGCAATAACAGATTGCTTTCAAGGGCAAGAGAAAGGTGGTGGCCATTTTACATTAGAGCGTAGTAAACAGTTAATGCAAAAAGCTAAACAAGCAGCTGCTGGTGTCAATACTTTACAATTTACAGAAGAAGTAGACGAAAATATTGGGTATAGAAATAAGCTACTAAAAATTACAGACAGCCAGTTATTACAAAACATACAAAAGGTACAACAGCAAAATGATATTAGAGAGAGCGAAACTTTAGAAAAACCAAAGGTTCAAAAAAAAGGAATTAATCTTACCATAGAAATGGAAACAGGTACAGGTAAAACCTATACCTACATTCGTACAATGTACGAGTTACACGAGCAATATGGTTGGTCTAAATTTATCATTATTGTTCCTAGTGTAGCAATTAGAGAAGGAGTTTACAAATCCTTCGAAGTAACACAAACACACTTTCAAGAAAAGTTCGGTCATAAAATAAAGCCATTTATTTATAATTCTTCCAAGCCTACAGATATAGAGAACTTTGCTTCAGACAGTCGCATTAGTGTGATGATTATCAACACTCAAGCCTTTAATGCACGTGGTAAAGATGCTAGACGTATTTATGCAGAAATAGATAGTTTCCAATCCAGAAGACCAATAGATATTATTGCACAAACCAATCCTATTTTATTAATAGACGAGCCACAATCTGTTGATGGTGTTAAAACATTGGCAAGTATGCAAGATTTTAATCCCTTGTTTACAATACGTTATTCTGCAACCCATAAAGAAGAGTATAATAAAGTCTATCGTTTAGATGCATTAGATGCCTATGGCAAAAAGTTAGTAAAGAAAATACACGTAAAAGGGATTAACCTTAAAGGCTCTACAGGTACAACAGGCTATGTATATTTAGAGCAAATTGCAATAAAAGCAGGAAAACCACCAGTAGCAATTATTGAATACGAAAAAAGACAAGGTTCTGGTGTAAAACGCAAAAGAGAGCGTTTAGAAGAAGGTGCAAATCTGTTTGAATTATCTGGCGAAATGCCACAATACAAAAATTGTTTAATCACAGATATTAATGGCGCTTCTAATACAATTTCTGTAAATGGTGTAACGCTTCAAGCAGGTGATGCAGTTGGCGATTTAGACGAAAAAGCGTTTAGACGCATTCAAATTAGAGAAACCATTTTATCGCATTTACAAAAGGAAAAAGAATTATATAATAAAGATATAAAAGTATTATCCTTATTTTTTATAGATACTGTAGATAAGTACCGTAAATATGATGAAAATGGAGAACAAGTTTTAGGGGAATATGCACAGATATTTGAAGAGGAATACAACAAATTAAAAAACGATTTTCTAGACTTATTTCAACAAGAATATAATGACTATTTAAAAGATACAGATCCTGGTACTGCACGTAAAGCGTATTTTCCTAGTGCTTATGCAGAGTTTTTAGATAGAGATAAAGCGGATGAAATTCACAATGGGTATTTCTCAATAGACAAAAAGAAAAAGTTTATTGACCCTAGCGTAAAACGTGGTAAAGAAGATTCAGACGATATTTCGGCTTACGATTTAATAATGAAAGACAAAGAACGCTTGTTAAGTATGGATGAGCCTACACGTTTTATCTTTTCGCATTCTGCATTAAAAGAGGGATGGGATAATCCTAATGTATTTCAAATTTGTGCATTAAAACATACAGAATCTGCAAGTAAAAACAGAAGACGTCAAGAAGTTGGGCGTGGTATGCGTTTATGTGTTGAAGGTAAAAATGGTGTGCGTCAAGATTATGATACAGTTGGTGATGCTGTACATAGTATTAATAAATTAACCATTATAGCTTCAGAAAGTTATGAGGATTTTGCAAAAGGACTACAATCAGAAATTGCAGCTACATTAAAAGATAGACCACAAAAGGCAGAAGTAGAGTTTTTTATGGGTAAAGTAGTTACAGATGCAATGGGTGTAGAAATGCGTATTGATAAAGAGGTAGCTAAAAAAATACATTTTAATTTAATAGTTAATAGGATTATAGATGAAGATGATAAAATCACAACAGAAGGCAAAGAAGCAATAGAGCAAAACAAGGTAACCTTACCTGAAAATTTAGAACCTTTTAGAGCATCTATTACCAAATTATTAAAATCTGTTTATACTGGTGAAATGATTAAGCCAGAAAATGATAGGGATAAAATAACGGTAACATTAAATAGGAATTTCTATAAAAAAGAATTCCAAGAATTATGGAAACGTATCAATATTAAAACTATTTATGAAGTAAAATTCGATACCGAAAAATTGATTAACGATAGTGTAATTAGGCTAAATGCAGATTTACACATTTCAGATAGAGTCTACGAAATTAAAACAGGTTTTCTAAAAGACAGTAATAAAGAAGAATTACAAAGTAAAGAAGGATTTAAACAAACTAATAGAGAATCTAAAAAACTAAATGCAGATTTGTATACAGATACGGTATATGATATAGTTGGTGAAATAGTAAATGTTACCAACCTAACTCGAAGAAGTATTGTGGCTATTTTAAAGAAAATAAGTCCGCAAAAATTTACATTATTACGTAAAAACCCTGAAGAATTTATTGCTAAATCTGGAGGTTTAATTAATGAAGTAAAAGCCAGTTTAATACTTAATAACATTACGTTTCATAAAACCGAAGATCGTTTCGATTCTAAAACGGTATTTACCAATGAAATTACAGTAGATAGAAATTCAGAAGAAGTTAAAAAACATATCTATGATTATATTGTATCCGATTCTAATATTGAAAAAGAATTTGCTGAAGCATTAAGCACTAGTACAGCGGTTTCTGTATTTGCTAAACTACCTAAAGATTTTTACATCACAATTCCAACAGGGCGTTACAGTCCAGATTGGGCAATAGTTTTTGAAAAAGAAAAAGTACGTGAAATTTACTTTGTAGCAGAAACAAAAGGTTCAGATAAGCAACAAGATTTAAGAGGTATAGAAGCATTAAAAATACATTGTGCCGAAGAACATTTTAAAGAAATTGGTAATGGTGAAGTTCTTTTTAGCAAAGTAAGTACTTATGAAAAAATGTTGGATATGGTTACCTTAAAATAAGATGAGTTAGATGAAGTTAATAGATAATGTAAATACACGTTTAAACGATGAGTTAAAATCAGAAATAAAAAAAGGCAGTAAAATGGCTATAGCTGCTTCGTCATTTTCTATCTATGCTTTTGAGGCTTTAAAAAAAGAATTAAAAGGAATTGAAGACCTTAAATTTATTTTTACATCACCTACATTTTTAAAGGAAAAGCTAAATAAAGAATCTAGAGAATTTTACATACCTCATATTTTTAATGAAGCCGATTTATGCGGAGGGGAATTTGAATTACGTTTAAAAAGTGAATTAAATCAAAGGGCAATAGCTAAAGAGTGTTCGCAATGGGTAAAAGATAAAGTAACCTTTAAATCTAATAAGAACGCTAATACACCTTTAAATGGTCTAATACATATAGACAATACAGATGCTGGTGCAGCATTCTCTAACATCAACGGTTTTACAACTTCAGATTTAGGGGTAAGTCATAAAAAAGGCTTTCCAACACTAATCCAAAAAGTAGATTATCCGCAAAGTAGTGCTTATTTAGAATGGTTTAATCAGATATGGGAGAACGAAGAAAACTTACAAGATGTCACTAATTTTGTGCAAGAGTATTTTGAGAATGCATACAAAGAGAACAGTCCAGAGTTTATTTATTTTATAACACTCTATAATATTTTCAACGATTTTCTAGATGATATTGCAATGGAGAATTTACCTAATGACGAAATTGGGTTTAAAGACACCCACGTTTGGTCTATGCTGTATAATTTTCAGAAGGACGCTGTTATAGGTGCTATTAATAAATTAGAAAAATATAACGGCTGTATCATTGCCGATAGTGTAGGTTTAGGTAAAACCTTTTCAGCTTTAGGCGTTATTAAATACTACGAGAAAAGAAATAAAGATGTTCTAGTATTATGTCCTAAAAAGCTAGAAGCAAATTGGAATACATATCGTCAAAATGATAAGGATAACATTTTATCTAAAGATAGATTTAGATATGACGTATTATTTCATACAGATTTATCTCGTGAAAGAGGTATGAGTAATGGTCGAAATTTAGAGAATGTTAATTGGGGTAATTATGGTTTAGTAGTAATTGATGAATCTCACAATTTTAGGAATAATAATACATCCGTAGGTAAAGAAAATAGATACCAAAAGCTGTTGCGTAAAATTGTACAAGAAGGCATTGAGACAAAGGTGTTGATGTTGTCTGCAACACCAGTAAACAATAGGTTTAACGATTTAAAAAACCAATTAGCATTGGCTTATGAAGGTGCTTCTGAAAAAATAGATGAAAAGTTAGATACTGAAAGAGGAGTTGATACTATTTTTAGAAGAGCGCAATTAGCGTTTAATAGCTGGTCTAAATTTGAAACAGAACAGCGTACTACTGAAAAGTTATTAGAAATGTTAGATTTTGATTTCTTTGAAATTTTAGATAGTCTAACAATAGCACGTTCAAGAAAACATATTACAACGTATTATGATACATCTGATATTGGTGAGTTTCCAAAACGTAATAAACCAATTTCTATTCAAAGTGCATTAACAAAACATACCGGTACTAATTATGTTGAGATAGCAGAAAAGTTAACATTATTAAACCTTTCTGTCTATTCACCATTAAGCTACATATTACCAAGTAAAGTTCAATTGTATGCAGATTTATACGATAAACAAGTAAAAGCAGGTTCAAGCACATTCGCTCAAATTGATAGAGAATCAAGTTTGAAAATTTTAATGCGTATGAATTTATTAAAACGTATTGAAAGTTCGGTATATGCTTTTAGATTAACAATTCAGAATATTCTAGGTCAAATCAACAACGCTATAGATGCAATAGAAAAAGGGGAAGAAAATACATTCTCTGGTCTTCAAGCAAATGTAACTAGGGATATGGATTGGGAAGCAGATTGGGGTGATGAAGAAAATGTAATTGGTAAAAAAGTAAAAGTTCATATTGCGGATATGGATGGTAGAAAATGGAAAGAAGATTTAAGTGCTGATGTAGAAATATTAGAAGAGCTTTTATCAGAAATTTCTATGGTAAAAGATAGTTTAGATTTTAAGTTAAATGATATAAAAGATCTTGTAAAACAAAAAATTGAAAATCCTAAAAACCCTAATAACAAAAAGGTAATTATATTTACTGCTTTCGCTGATACGGCTAATTATTTATATGATAATTTAAAATCAGAATTTAAAACCTTTTATGGATTAAATACAGCTTTAGTAACGGGAAGTAAGCGTAAATGCACTACAAAGGAAATCCCAACAGATTTAAACACATTGTTAACGTGTTTTTCGCCACGTTCTAAAAGCAAAGAGCAATTACATCCTAATATTAAAGAATCTATAGATATTTTAATAGCAACAGATTGTATTTCAGAAGGTCAAAACTTACAAGACTGTGATTTTTTAGTCAATTACGATATTCATTGGAATCCTGTACGTATCATTCAACGTTTTGGTAGAATAGATAGAATAGGTTCTATAAATACAAATATCACAATGGTAAACTTTTGGCCAGATATTACTTTAGATAATTATATCAATCTAAAATCTAGAGTTGAAAACAAAATGCTCATTAGTAATATGGCAAGTACTGGTGATGATAATATTTTAAATACTGAAGACAAAGATTTAGAATATAGAAAAATTCAATTAAAGAAACTACAAGAAGAAGTAGTCGATTTAGAAGATTTAAGGGAAGGCGTTAGTATTACAGATTTAGGTTTAAATGACTTTAGAATTGACCTATCTAATTATATAAAGAAGTATGGAGAGTTAAAAAATATTCCTGAAGGTTTACACGCTATAGCAGAAGCTAATGACTATTTTGAAAAAGGCGTAGTATATGTATTGAAAAATGTAAATACCGCGATCAATATTGATAAAATGAATCGTTTGCATCCATATTATATGGTGTACATAAAAGATAATGGCGAGGTGAAATTTGGTCATATTGATGGTAAAAAGACTTTAGATGTTTTTAGAATGTTATGTAAAGACAAAAAAGAGCCATTAGTTGAAGTTTGTAAATCTTTTGAGGTAGAAACTAGTGCATATAGAGATATGTCTAAATATTCTAACTTACTCAAAAAAAGTATTGGTTCTATTGTTGAAACAGAAGAAGAAAAAGAAGTATTAAGCCTATTTAAGGCAGGTGGTACGGCTTCAGGTAAAAGCCAAATTAAAGGAATAGAAGATTTTAAATTAATTTCATTTTTAGTGATAAGATAAAATGACCTTTTTTCAATTACCAAATCAAGCTAAAAAAGATAAAAGCATTCCTAAAAATGCATTTTATGAGTATGCTACATCAAAACAAAAACAACTGTTTGTTGACGTTGTAGATAAAATTAGATGGCAATATAAATTAGCTTCTGATACTATTAATTTAGAAGGTGATGAGGTACAAGAGATTCAAATATTTGAAATTAGTTTAAAGCAAAGAAAGAATATTGAAACGGTACTACCAATTATTGAAAAAGCCATTCCTTATCATATCATATTTATTATATCATTTAATGATGAGGTAATGTTATATACATCACAAAAGCATGCACATCCAGTTAATGAAAATAATGCTGTAGTAGATTGGGTATTTAAAACAGATTGGTTTAATAGCACATCAAGTAAATATAATATAGTATTAAAGGAAAGTTTAGATAAAGTATTTAGTGATTTTTGTTTTCAAATTTCTAATAATTCTGTAGCAGATTCTAAAAGGGATTTAAAAGAACTAATTGAAAAGGAACAAAAAAAACAAGACTTAACAAATCAAATTAATAGATTAGAAGCTCAAATAAAGAGAACGAAACAGTTTAATAAAAAGCAACCTCTTAATAGCGAACTAAATAAACTAAAAAAAGAGTTAATATACATAACTGAACATAATACTTAAATTAATTCGTATATTAGTAACGTTATATATAACTCAAAATAAAGTATATAATATAGTTTTTGGTATAAAAATTGTTTTATAACAAATATATTATATAGTTTTGCACAATATTTAGACCATTATGGCAATAGCAATTAAATCAATACCAGTATTAAAGAATAAGGCAGCAGCTAACTTTACAACTAAAGTTACTGAAAACTCTGCTAGAAGATCTACTGTTGATTTTTCTAAGCAAACTTCAATTGCTTCTAAAATTTTAGCTAAGGCAAAACTTTAATAGTATTGCATTGGGGTTTCTACTTGAAAATTGTACACTTCAACTTTATAATCAAGCGCTAATAGATTGTTGTAATCCTTTCGATTGCGACCATACCGATTTAAACGATTTTTTTACTAATGATGTAGATAATTATTCTAATGAACTTTTAGGTAAGACCTATTGTTTTACATTAGATAGAGATCCGTCTGTTATTGTTTGTGCGTTTACTATTTCTAATGATAGTATAAAAACTACTCATTTACCTGGTTCTAGAAAAAGGAGAGTAATTAAACAAATTCCTCGTCCTAAACATATGCGTACATATCCAGCTGTACTTATTGGTAGATTAGGAGTTCATAAAGACTATAGAGCTATTGATGGTGAAGTAGATAATACAGGTAAGCAATTAATGGATTTTATAAAATCTTGGTTTATTGATGGAGCTAATAAAACAGGTTGTAGATTTATTGTTGTAGATTCATATAATGAGCCGAGAGCATTAAAATACTATCTTAAAAATGATTTTGAAGCTTTATTTTCGTCTGAAGAACAAGAAAAGGAATTTACTGGTTTACCAACAGATGCAGTATTAAATACACGATTAATGTTTTTTGATTTAATTATTCTTACAAAAGAAGTAGTTCAATAATTCCCCACAACCCAAATCCCAGTTTTCTCGTACCTCAAAATCCTCTGTCTTTTGTGTTGTTCCGCGCGCTACCACATAGTTGGTTTTATGTCACAATAGTTGTAGCCAACGCTATAATAGCACATTGCTTCTTTTTATTTAAAAGTATCTATTTTAATAAATTCGTACAATAAAAAAGCAAAGAGCTATTGCCAACGCTCAAACAACTATTCCGCCATAAAACCAACCCAAAGCTAAGTTACATAATAGAAGTTATAGGAGCAAAAATCCTTTCAATGGTTGCCTACGGCGTTTTATTATATTTTCGTCGCTATAACTGCTATTATGTAAAATATCCGCTCATCCAAAGCTCACATCCGTACTTCAAAAAAAAATTTGAACAAGCATTAAACAATCGAACAATTAAAGGATTACGTTAATTTATTATAATATTCGTTATCTCATTCAACTGCACAAAACCATCGTTAAGTCCAAGTATTCCTTACCTCAAGTCTTTGTTTGTTTCATTTCGCTAACAAATATTAAAGTCCACTTTTCCCCACCACCCAAGTCAGCGGTTATAAAAAAATAGGTTTATAATATTTTGAAGTACGCCATAGCACATTACTTTTTATCGTGCCTCAAAAAAGCAATAAGCTATTGTCTAAAAGTCCTGTATAAGTAGCTTTTTTAAATGCTGTTTTATCAAACAACTATTTAAAACGCTACCCATACAAACGCTTCACCCAACGCTCAAATACGAACTGAAACCTATTTTTTTAAGTGTTAATTCCCCAGAAAAGTATTTTATTTTCGTTCTAAAATTTATTATTATGACAACAAAAACAATCCAAATTACAGAAGTATCAGTTGATGAATTAGCAGATAAAGTAGCCGATAAACTATTGCTTAAAATAAAAAGCTATTTAGATGATTTAAGCACTAAAGAAAACGATGTCTATTTAACAAGACAAGAGACAGCAGATTTTTTGAAGATTAATGCAACGACACTTTGGCATTGGACAAACAAAGGTAAAGTCATTAGTTATGGTTTAGGGCATAGAAGATATTACAATAAGCAAGAAATTATAGATACATTAAAGAAGAATCAATTGAAATTAAAATAAAAAAAGGTAGCAAATATATGTGGCTTCCTCTGCCAGCCGCACAAGGCAGTAAAGGTCAAGCCCTACGGGTTTTGAATAAAACTTTTTTCACAATATTTCTTCTATTTCATTAAACATTTTAACTAAAAAAACTTTTATCCAAAAACCTTGACAGCCTTATCCACGCCACAATAACTATGGCTATCTTTTTTTCTTTTCAAAAAAAATAATGGTGCAAAGCGTAGCGAAGCAATTTTAAATTGGATAGCTATGTCAACTTTTGAACTAAAAACACACAAATCTGGGCGCACTTACTCGAACCCTCATTTTTTCATCCTAAACAAAGGTCTAAACAGCGGAAAACCACTCGCAAACCCTTGTCCCAATTGTTTTGTTGTAACCACAAAAACCGAAGAAGCAAAAAACACATTATTTCACTTATCGATGATGTTGCAAATTGGGGGTTTTTATGCCTACTATTTAAAAGGTAGTGTTATTCCGTTTATCTCAATAGATGATTGCAGAAACACGCTTAAAAATAGTTTAAAGCAAAACAAAAATTCGGGTTTTGAACTTCAAAAACAAATTAATCTAGTTTCTGTTATCAGTAAAAAAGAAAAAGAGTTGCAAAATGTCATTGATAAAATGGCAGTTTTAAAGGTTGCATATATTCGTAATTGTTTCAAAATAATGCAAAGTAAAGAAGCTTAATGCAAAAGTATCATACAAGCCTAAAACAGTAACAAAATGGCATAATATTAGTTATATTAGTAACGAAAATAAGGTTTGAAAGCTATGTTAAGTCCGTACCAAGTCCGAACGTGTAATTTTTAAATTTTGTATATAGTATGGGAAAGATTTCTCAAGGAATTTTAGGAGGCTTATCTGGTAAGGTAGGTAACATTGTTGGTGGTAGCTGGAAAGGTATCGACTACATTAGAATTAAGCCATCTAGCGTGGCGAATCCTCGAACAGAGGGACAAGTAAATCAGCGTAATAAATTTACCATTACATTGGAGTATTTGCAAGCGACTAAAGATTTTATCAAAATCGGTTATAAGTCATTTGCGACAAAGAAAACGGAATTTAATGCAGCAATGTCTTATGTATTAAATAATGCAGTAGGAGGTATTGCACCTAACTTCACGATTGATTATTCTTTAGCCTTATTAAGTAGAGGTTCTTTATCTGGAGTATTGAATGGCACAACCGATTTAGCAACCGCAGGACAAGTAAGTTTTGATTGGGATGATAACTCGGCAGAAGGTAACGCAAATGTAACAGACAAGGCGATGGTATTGGTTTACAATCCAAGTAAGAAAGAATCAATTTCTATTCTTGATGGTGCTGATAGAACTGTAGGTTCGCAAGTGGTTACAATACCAAATACCTATGCAGGAGACACAGTAGAGCTTTTTATGGCGTTTGTTTCTGCTGATGGTACACAAGTATCTAATAGTGTGTATTTAGGCTCTGGTACGGCAGCTTAATAACTTTAAGTTTAAATACATATTGAGAACCGTTTCTATTAATTTAGAAGCGGTTTTTTTATGCTTATAGATCACTTATTTATAAGGTTAAAAATGTTATACCTATGTTGTACCTATTTTAATATAATTTATTAAAAGTCAATAAATATAATATGTATAGAGGTATATTAATATAACACGGTGTTAGCTGTAGTTTTTATTATTCCTAATTCTATATGTTCTTATTAAATTCTCTAATTTTTTAGGGCTAATATTGAAATCATCAATTTTTATTTTTTCAAAACCATTTGAATAATCATAAATCATATAAAATTCCTTATTCTTTCCATAACCTTCTATAATAATCTCTTCATTTTTTATTTCACTCCAATTTTTGAATTCAGTAGTAGCTGTTTTTATTCCTTTATTATCTATTGTTATTTGTGGACTGAAATTAAAAACTTTTTTTATTTCCTTAAAACCAAAATATGTTCCAGATAAAACTAATAATGTTCCAATTATATAACTGTCTGATTTAAGAAGTAAATAAATTCCACCACCCAAAGCTATTAACATTATTAAAAATTCATAAGTATTTTTAATTTTCGAGTAATAAATAATTGATTTTTTAGAAACAGATTGATCTTCTTTAAAGACATCTTCTTTGTCAAATTTTTTCTCCAAGACTTTCCATTGCAATTTGTCAGAGTTAGTTCTTATTTCAGTTTTATTAAACCAACTATCGTCATTCCACATTAAACCTTGTTCGATAGCTTTCTTTTTCAGTTCGTGAACATTTCTAACTTTATTAAATGCCCAAGTTCGCCATTTCATAATCATAAAACTCCAAGTTAACCAAGCAAGTATAAATCCAATTACAAAACTGACTCCAATTCCCCAATTAGGAATTAAATTTTCAGCTGAAAAATAAAATGCTAAAGCAGGAATTCCAAACATAGATATACAAACTGGAAGATTCACAATTAAGTGACCTCTGTTTATTGCTTTACTAATTGAAATTCTTTGTTCCATAAGGTTTCGAGTGGTTAATTACAGCTAACGGTCGGTGTAAGAAACGTTGCGCTTTTGGGCGATTCATTATCCCGTTACACAACCGTTAATTAAATGTATTGAAGCTAAAAGTAGCAAAATCTGAGCAATGTTTTTTACACTTTGTTAGCGCTAGATTGATTTTCATCTCCGCTTATCAATTTGTCCTATCCTAAAATGATTGTTATGAATGGTCAGACTGGTGAAAATTAATAATCAGGTTACTGTATTGCAATCCCAATGCAAAAGAATCAAAATGCATGCAGCAAAAAGTCCGACCGTACATATCAATCACCTTACAATACTGCTGATTAATTAGTAGAAAGGAATCAGTTTAGCGACCATTAACAAAGTGTAGCCTTTAAAAATGTTGTATTGAGCGATTTAGTGTCAAATTATCATTTAAGAATCAGAACGAGTTGAAAACAGTTTTAGCACTCCGTATCCTAATGTGCGTTAATTTATCCAAGTGCAGATGCGATTAACATTTAAGTATCAAAGAATCAAAATGCTAAAAGCGAAAACATATCCAAATGTAAAAGTGATAATGAATCCCAATGTGTTTTGCGTTAAATAATCACGATAAAATCCAAGTAGGATTGAAGAAGCGATACTAAACCCACCAATCCATTTGTTTTAATCATCAATAAGGTTTTAAAAATCAAAATAATCCGATTGCGCCGCACAAAAACAATTAAAAGAGCCAAGCTAAACAACTTGATTTAATGTCAAAATCTCATCATGACGTTGCTGCTGTGAAATTTAGCGCTAACGTTGATGTATAAGATTAGTTGCGTATTCTATGCACTAAAGTTAACAAATAAATCGCAGATAGAAAGTCCGCGAGGACTTTCGTAAACTGGCTCTTACTAGTAATTAATTTTATACGGTGTTGCCATTAGTTATTTTATTCCGAGTTTTGTTAATAATTCAGTTTCGTCAAAACCTGAACAAGAACTTTCCTCAATTTTTATTTCTTCATCTCCAACTTTAAGATAATAATATGCGTGATTTGTACAATCTCCCTTAGGTCTATTCATCAATTTCATTTGTTTTTCGAAAGTTTCGATAAATACAATATCTTGTTCAGAGATAGTTTTCTTAACTACAAATTTCTTTTTCCTATTTGAGTTTTCGGGATATTCCCAATAAATATATTTAGCTAATATTTTATTCTTTTTAGGAATTATTTCGAGTTTAGAGTTGTTTCTTCCGAAACAATGAGCAACAGTCATTTTCAAATTCCAATTATTTCTCTTTTCTAACGCTTTTGTTATTAATGATTTTGAATTGTAATCTTTGAATTTATCTACACAAAGATATATTTGTTGATTGTTTTCTGTTATTTGAAAAACTGTATCTAATTTTTGCTTATAAATATTTTTAAATTCAACTTTTACTTTCGGTTCGTTTGTTTTAAATATATATTGAAAACTCCAGTATTTTGTTTTGTCAATTACTAACTCGTGTTTAGTCAAAATCTTAAATTCAGTTCTTTTTATGTCAGTCGTAGAAGTATTTCCAGATTTACAGTCAAATGTGAGTAATTCAATCGTTTTTTGGCTGTAAACAAGACTTGAATAAAATAGTAAAACTAAAATTATGATTTTTTGCAATTCGTTCGTTTTTAATTAATGGCAACGTTGTTGTATAAGATTAGTTGCGTGTTTTAAGCACTAAAGTTAGCAAATAAATCACAGATAGAAAGTCCGCGAGGACTTTCGTAAACTGGCTAAAACCAGCAATTAATTTTATACGGTGTTAGGCACAGTTTTTATTTAATTCCAAATTGAAATAACAATGGTCTTTCAATAATTTCATAAATATTGTCAGGTTTCTTATTCTCAACTTTTACGAAAGTAATTTTCTTTGAATTTATATCTTTTACGAAACTATTTTCAAATTCAGTCAAGTTTTTCTTTGTCAGAAGTCTTTTAGATTTGTCCAGAATATTTGAAATAGTCATTTTCTTTCCTACCATATCATTATCAATCCTATTTTGAATTAGTCTGATAAAATCATCATAGGTGTCTATCATCGTTTCTACTTTACCTTTCATTTTTTTGTCATTAACAAATAAGTTTGATAGTAAATGATTAACAATTTCTAATAATAAATATAAATGTTCATCTTTCGGTTTTTCAATTTCGTGTAAGGCATCATTACCTAAAAATCTAATTGTGTGAAGCCTTTTCGATTCCGCAAGAGTTAAATGTCCATTTTTACTTAATCCATCAATTCTTTCGGCTAAATTATTTCCTTTAATTTTAAGATTGTTACAAATGGCTTCAATTATTGCTCTTAAACCACCAGCAGTTAGTATCGATGAGTTTGATTTGAATGAAGCAATAGTTTCAGCATAAATTGTTCGTATTTTTTCGGGTAAATAAAATAATTGTTGAATAGCTTCTCCACGTTTTAAATATGGTGGATAAACAGATTCATCATAATAATAATCGTGTTCTCCATAAGGTCCAGTTTGTTCAAACATTTCAGTATCTCCGTAAACTTGGTGAAATGAAATACTATCACAACCAGCACATTTTATTATAGAATAACTTTTGTACCATTGAAAATCTCCTTCTTCGTCGCCTCCTCTTTCTTCTACTTTATGGACTTCATTTTGGTTTCTTAAACCTTTACAATTATTACAAAATAGTTTATCTTTCATAGGGTTGCTCTCAAATTGTGCCTAACGTGTTTGTGTAAGGATAGTTGCGTGTTTAAGCAACTAACTTACTAAAAATGGACCAAACCTTTGGAAATTCCGCAGGAATTTCCAAGTAGGCAAGTCACAAGCAATTATTTTTACACGTTGTTGTAAAACGTTTTTTAATTATTCAGATATTTATTTTTTTCAGAGTATAATTCAGCTCCTTTCAAATTCTCAAATTTTAGATATATGGTCGTATCTAATTCAGAACGTCTAATAATTATTGAGTTAGTTCCGCTTCTTTTTATTAGCGTATCACCAATTTCTATAAATTCATAAAGATTTGGTTTTTCATAAACATAGTCAAACTGCCTTGTTATTCCATTTTTATTTAGGATAATAACATCTCTACCACCTTCTTTTAGATAGAATTTCCGCTTCACAATTCCATCGTACGATTCATTATATGATTCAGATACTGCGTTATTAAAAAATTCTTCTTGAGAATAAAAGAAGTATTCGGGAATATTTTTGAATCCGTTAATTCCAATAATTGCAAACAGCAATATTAGAATCAATAGTTTATATTTTTTCCAGAATTCTTTCAAATGTTTTACAACGTGTTTGTGTAAGATTAGTTGCGTGTTTAAGTAACTAATTTAGCAAATAAAAACCGAATAGAATATTCCGCAGGAATATTCGTAAGTAGGCTAGAACTAGCAATTAATTTTACACGTTGTTAGTTTTAGTAATTTATTTGTTACCATCTATAAAAGGAAATGAATTATTAAGACCTCTATAGTCTTTAGTCCTTCCTTCTCTAATATTATACTTTGTTTCTGCCAAGTTTTTCATTTCTTCTAATTTTTCATTTGGCAATTTACTTGCTGCTTTAGCAATTGCTAGCATTTCTTCGATTATAATATATTCATTTCTTGGGTTTAGAGCTTCACTTTCATTTAACTCAAGTAATTTTAAAGCTGCTTTTTTTAAATGTAATTTGGTTGGCGTTGGATTTATATGAATAATTAAATCTTCTATGAAAATATTATTAACTCTTTTAGATTTCTCCAAGTTTTCTATATCTAGTGCTTTCGAATATCTAGTTGATATTTCTGCTGATAAATCTGCATCTATAATTTTATTTGGGGCAATAAATGTTCCTATATTAATTTTTAGTTTATTGAAATCATATTCTAATCCACATTCTTTTAACACGTTTTGCGTGTTGTTCATATGAGGTGAAAACAAAGACTCAAAAAGATTGGTTGATTTGCTGTTTTGAATATGTCTTATATCGTAATCAGTTTTTGTGTTGAAATATGTTTTTCCACTTTCTTCTATTTCATGTAAAATTTTATCTTTAACGTCTTCAGCGCCAATTCTGTTATATTTATATAAATCAATTATTTGTGCCCATAATGTAATTTGAATTTTACCTCTAATATTATTCCTCGTGTCAATTGTGGTTGTTATTGAATACTTATTTGGTGTTGCATTTCTTTCATCGTAAATAATGGCTGAAAAAAACTTTGTCCAATAAAACCCTTCCGGATAATTTCCTTTTAAAAGTTCACCTGTCCATCTATCTTTTAATATTGCAACTTTATTTACATCAACAGAAACGGTGTCTTGATGAAATATAAAAATCCAGGGAATAAGAAAAAGAAAAAATGTAAATATTGAATCTGCACCACAAATTAACATCGATACTAGACTAATTATTATACTTAATATAGTAGAAATTGTGTAATATCTAATTTTTGATGTTTTTACCATAATCTTTGTCATTATTAAAACTAACGGTCTCGTATAACCGTCAGTTACGGGTTAATATACGCAGACTTTTCGGTTAAGCACAGACTTTAGCAATTCCGCGTGGATTCGGACGTAGTCGAATCCGCCGTAATTGCGGTTATACATTGTTGTACACAGTACTTTTTTCATTTTATCACTTCTTTCCATTTGTCAGATTCCGCAAACTCTTTTACAATTCGGTTTCTTTCAGTTAGTAATTCAGTCATATATTTTTTCAGAAACAGTTTGTCCGCTAACTTTCCTAAAATTCCAAAAGGCGATTTATAATCAAAAAAGTCTGTCATCAAAGTACCGCCATTCGATTCTGAAAAATGATGTTCGTGTTTAAATTCCGAAAACGCTCCTTTAACCATTTCATCCGCAAAGTATTTTGGTCGGTCATATTCGGTTATTTTGGAAGTCAGTTTTTGATAAATTCCAAAGTGTTTTGCTCGCCAAGTTACGCTTTCATTCATTCCGATTAATCCGCTTGTTTTTCCCGCGATTGCTTCTTCATTAGTTTGTTTGGTCGATATTTTATGCAAATCGATACTTCGTGACAAGTCAAACACGATATTTCTATCAGCTTTTATTTCGGTTTGAAGTTCGATTCTCGGCATTTTTGGGGTATTGTGTACAACGGTTCCGTATAAGAATAGTGTGTAGTTTGAGTGCGAGGATTTTCCGAAGGAAAATCGGATGCAAGCAAACAAGCACTAGCCTTTTGATTTAGGAATAAACTTACGCATTATTTTTATACAATGTTGTAGTGCGTTTTTAATTAATTATTCGTTTTAGTTTTTCCGTATATTTTTCAGGTGCAATAAAATCAATAAAATGTCCATAAATTGGGCTAATCCATTTTTTCTTTTTATTACTCCAAACAACAATCATATTAAAAGTTTTATTGTAATCCACTTTGTCAATGTCAGTCCAATAAATTTCTTTTTTTGCTCCAATTTCGTTTTTAATAATCATTGATTTTTCTCCGATTATAATTCTATACTTGTAATAATGTAAGGTCAAATAAAGTCCGATTAAGAAAAATCCAATTAGCATTAAAAGAACACTTAAAAGTCCGCCGTTTTCATATTCCTCAAGCACAAAAAATAGAACATAGATTAACAACAGGGAAATTGCAAAGCAAAAAAGTCCGAAGAAGAGAATCAATTTTCCAGGTTTTAAATTCATTCAGATTGGGTTTTTATAGAGTATTGTTTTTCAAATCTATTTATTTTGAAATCTGAAAATATTAACTCGAATAAATTGAATACTTTTTTTTAACAATTTGGGAATTCCGAGTATTATTTTTCCATATATAATTTCAATGAAAAAACGACCCAAAACTTCTGAAATAAATTCCGTAATAATTTCAAATATAATCACAATTTTAATTCAATTTCACGGTTTCTTAAATGCACTACAACGGTCTCGTATAAGAATAGTAGCGGATTAGCACGCACTAATTTTTCGGTTAAACAAAGACCTTTTTTATATTTACTTACTTTATTTTTTGCGATTAAACCGCTATTATTTTTATACATTGTTGTAATGCGTTTTTAATATTTCATCAATTGCGTTCACTACATAATCCGCATTTTCTTTACTAAAACATAAGGCAGGTTTAGTTTTTATAATGTTGTCGAAAGGACCATCTGTACTTATCAATATGTGTTTACTGCGTAATTCATTCTTAATATGACTAGCTAGTTCTGTATTTGGGTCTTTAGAATTATCTTTTACTATTTCGCAACCGATAAATAATCCGCTACCTCTAACATCTCCAATACAAGGATATTTATGCATTAATTCTATTAAACGCAAAGTATAATGTTCACCCACTACTTTAGCATTTTCTTGTAATTCCTCCTCTTCTATAACATCCAATACCGCAGTCGCTATAGCACAAGAAACAGGATTGCCTCCAAATGAGCTAAAAAATTCTACACCCTTTTCAAAAGATGCAGCAATTTCTTCAGTACAAACCACAGCTCCCATAGGATGTCCGTTTGCAATTGGTTTCCCAAGTATTACCATATCGGGTATTACATCAGAAGCTTCAAATCCCCAAAAGTGTTCTCCTAGTCGCCCAAAGCCTGTTTGTACTTCATCACTAATACAAACTCCACCTTGTGCCCTTATAGCTGGATACACTTCATTTAAATATCCTTTGGGTAGTGGTACTTGACCTGCACAACCCACAATAGGTTCACTAATGAACGCAGAAATTGACACAGTACTCTCTTTAATTTGTGCTACTGCATCTAATCCATATAACTGCCCAGCATTGGGATTGTCTGTTTGATATTTTCCTTTATAAATGTCTGGTATAGTTGTTTTTATTATGTGTTTTTTTTGACCATTTCCTTTAGGATTATTGAATTTATAATCACTTATATCAATAGATGTTTGTGTATTACCGTGATAACCAAGCTCCATTACCATCATATGTTTTGTACCTGTATGATTATTTACCATTCTAATAGCTAAATCACTAGCTGCACTTCCAGAATTGACAAAAAACACTTTGTTTAACTTAGAGGGGAAGTGGCTCAATAGTTTTTCAGCATATATAGCTAGTTCGTCAAAAAGGTACCTTGTGTTGGTATTCAGTTTAGCCATTTGCTTTTTACCAGCTTCTACTACCTTTGGGTGAGAATGTCCTACGTGCGGAATGTTGTTGTAAGCGTCTAAAAACGTATTTCCATCAGCATCATACATATATTGAAATGCTGAACGAACCATATGAATTGGCTCTTTATAACTTAATGATAATATAGGGCTGATGTGCTGATGTCTTCTTTTTAGGACTTCCTGAATATCAATCTGTTTTAGCTTTGGGAAACCTGCCGCTTCTCTGAATTCATTTTCAGCTTTGATTGGATTTATTGCTAGCCAACGGTAAAGCATTTTCCAAGCGGACTTCTCGCTAACAGATGCATAGGTATTATCTGGGTCTGTTTTGCGTGCGTGAGCAGAATTACACACGCTAGTGCACAGTCTTGCAGCTATGAGGTAATACAAAATTTTGAGCTCTTTCTCTTCTAAAGGAAGCTCTTGATGGTACGACTTAACAAGTATTATTGCCCATTCGAGTGGATTTTCTTTGTCATAGCAACCGTAAGTAATAGCAATCGCCAATTCGTTAATCAAGAAAGTATGTGCAACATCTCCGAAATCAATGATTCCAGAAATTTTACCATCTTGAACGAGTACGTTCCATTCATTAGCATCATTATGAATAACTTGTTTTCTAAGTTCTGGAATGACAGGTCGTACAATTTCTTCAAACTGATTGAAAAAATAAGTAACTACATTCCTATCTTTTGAATTTGGAATGTCATTGATGTACTTTTTGTTTAAATCAAAGTATTGAATATCCCATTCCCATTTTCTGGCTTGAATGTTATAGTTTTTAAAGTCTTTTAATTTGATGTCTAGCTTAGCCAAAAAAATTCCCAAGGATTCAAATAAGGACGGTGTATGTTTTGCTTTGCCAAGAAACTCTCCCTTTAAAAAAGAAAGCATACGCGAAATTACTTTGCCATCATCCGAGTCTATTACTTTTACAAAGGAATGGTCTTTAAAAGGAACAGGCTTTGGAATATATGAATCAAACTCTTCTTGTAAGTAAAGAAGCGTATCATTCTCTGCTTCAACGGTATCTTTTAGCGATTCTGAAAATTTATAAGTCTTATAGATATAATCATTTTCTACTGTCGTGATATGATAGTTCTTATTATCATAACCATCAAGTGTCTTATTATTTAGTATTTTTATACTAAATTCTTTTTCTAAAAATGTATTCATTTATTTAAATATCTCGTCAGGGTTAGTAAATGATTTAAATTCCAAAGGGTTACCACTAAAATCAAACACAAACATTGTCTGTTGTTCACCAACCTTTCCTTCGTATCTTTTTTGTGGTTTAACAACAAAGTTAATTTTTTCGGATTCTAATTTCTTTTGAATTCTTTCAAATTTATCTCTGTCTAATAAACATCCAAAATGAGGAATTGGAACGCTAATTCCATCCACTTTTCCGCAGTAATCTAATTCGGGAAAATTGTCACTAATGTGAGCTGAAAGCTGATTGTCAAAAAAATCAAAATCAATCCAAGTTTTTGTAGATCTACCTTCTTCACAACCCAAAATATTTACGTAGAATTTTCTTGTTGATTCTATATCCTTTACTTTAAATGCATAGTGGAATGATGCCATACTTTTGTAATTTTTTTATTTGTTCTTAAATGCATTACAACGTTTATGTATAAGGAAAGTTGCGTGTTTGTGTGCGAGGATTTTCCGAAGGAAAATCAGAAGCTAGCAAACGAGCAACTAACTTTGGTTTAGCTAAAACTAGCAATTTTTTTTATACGGTGTTGTAGCCAGTGTTTTATTCAGTTCTTTTTATTCGCGTTAATCAAAAAATAAATCATCGGAATAAAAATCATTGCCATAGTTAAAGGTAAAAACCAAGTTCCAAGTCCGTCTGCATTTCCGTTTACATTTTGAATTGTTCTAAAAACAATTAGTCCAAAAATTAGTACAATAACTAATTTTAAAACTCTCAGCATTCGAGTTGCATTTGTATATTGATTTAAAGCATTTTCTTTTGTTATTTCACTCGGATAATTAAACACGTGTGGATTTTTATTTAGAATTGTCAATCCAATAAATAATATTGTCGAAATTATCGGTAATGCAAATATATTTGTCTTATCTCCAAATCCATCAGCTTTTCCAGTTCCATTGTAATGAGTTGGAATTATTTCGGGCAACTCAAAATAATTTATTAAAGTCAAAGACCATATTCCGAAAATCGCAGACCAACCTAATATCTCAAGAATCTTGTCGGTTAGTGTTAATTGTAATTCTATTCTCGGTCTTTTATTCATATTTTGTTCTTTTCCAAAATGTTGCTCTCACATTGGCTACAACGTGTTTGTATAAAAAGAGTTGCGTTTTTTGTGTGCGAGGAATTTCCGAAGGAAATTCAGAAGTAGCAAAAAATGCAACTAACTTTGGTTAAGCACTAATGTAGCAATTTTTTTTATACGGTGTTGCAAGTAGTAGTTTGTTTTCAGTTTATAATTCCGTTTATTTCACTTTTTACTTTTTAAAATTCAGACTTTAAACAACAATTTCACCAAGTTTACAATTCAGAGTTTGAGTAAATTCCGCAATTCTGATTTTCAGAGCTTGAGTGATTTTCTATTATTTTAAATTTTCAAAGTCTTCTATGAGTGAGGAACTATTCCAAAAATTAGAATAATATTCCAATTGGTAACATAATCAGATAATAAAGAATGTAAATTCTTAAGAAGTAATCAAAATTCAAGATTTCAGATTTGTTAAGAAAACTATTTTTTTTCTGTTCTATATTAAACCAACCATAAAGAATTACTCCAGATACAAATATTCCTATACTCATTGATATTAGCAAGCCTAAACACAACTTTAAAAAAGACATTTCTACATTATTTTGAACATTGAAATTCAAATTGTAAATAATGTAGAATAAAAATATTCCAATTATTGAAAACATTTTTATTTTTCGGTTTTCAAGTTTTTTCCAAATTATGTTTTCCGAAAAAAATGTTCTCATTTATTCTTTATATTTTCAAAGTTCGAGTGATTTCCGCTATTACTTGCAACGTGATTGTGTATGGTTAGTTGCGTGATTAAGCACCTAATTTAGCAAATAAATCACAGATAGAATATTCCGCAGGAATGTTCGTAAGTCGGCAGTGACCAAGCAATTAATTATACACGGTGTTACCTGCTGTATTTTATTCTTTATTCCGAATATAATATTTTCACAGCTTTGTCAAATTTTATTGGAAAATTATATATCGAAGCGATTTTTGTTCGTTCAGGTCCTAATTCAGCAGGATTCCATTCATTAGGTATTAATTCCGCTAACCTTAAAGCCTCCGAGTTTAATTTATCGTTCTCGCTTTTCATAATTTTGGGCTTCTCAAGATTTCCAGTGCTATCAATTTTTATCGAAATCCAGACTGTTCCTTTTTCGTCCGTCAATATCATATTCGAGTATATAATTTTGGGAATACTGTCAAGTCCGTATTTAAATTCCGCACGATACTCAATCGGGTCAATTATTCCGTCCATTTCATATTGAGCTGATTCATCAGTCAGTTCCGATTTTTCTTTATCGGTCTTACAGCTTAAAATCAGAAGTGGAATTATGAATATTAGCAGTTTCTTCATATTGCAGGTAACGTTGATGTGTATGATTTCGTTGCGTGTTTAAGCACTAAAGTTAGCAAATAAAAACCGAATAGAAAATCCGCGAGGATTTTCGTAAGTTAGCTAAAACTAGCAATGAATTATACACGTTGTTGCCACCAGTTATTTTATATTTTAAAGTTTATGACATCTTTGTGTTCAGTTTTAAAGTATCCATCTTCATCATTTTCGAATTTCGCAATTTTAACTTTGAAATAAGCCGTTTTAGGGACTTGAGCTTTTCCAAATCGAAAATATGTTCTTCCATCTTGGTCGATTACTTCTATATCGTTTATTGGTTCAAAATTCAGATTGTCAGTACTCATTTTTAGACTTACTGACCATTCGTTATTCGGTAAATCCTCAAATGTGAAATAATAAAATTCTTTATCAGCCATTAGCTTTGGAACTTCCGTAAATCCAATCATAAACCATATTGGCTTTATAAATTGAGACTTATTAAATTCCTCAAGAGTCAGAGGTTCTTTAAGAAGTTGCCATTTATTCTCTTCTGGATAGTGTGTGATTATCGAGAATTCTGGTTTTATATCAAAATAATATTCAGATATTTCTTGGTCTTTTGAAGTTCCCCAAGTCGTGTCAACTAAAATCCATTTGTCATTTATTTTGATAGCGTTCCAAGCGTGTCTGAAATTATCGTCAGATTCCAGTTCCACATAATGATTTCTTAAATCTCGAATATGTCCTGATATCACGACAGTTTCTATATCAGCCCAATCCAAAAACCATTTATATAAATTTGCATATCCAGCACAGACTCCTTTTCTATTTTCATAAACAACAGATTCATTTTGTAGTTCCCAAAATTTCTCATTACTTAATTCTCCATTTATTGTCTTTGAGAATGTTTCTTCGTCATATTGGATATTTGAACCAATCCAATAGTAAAAAAATTTGGCTAATTCTTCTTTGTCTTTTAGGTTTTCCTCTGCATAAGTCGTTAAATCCCACATATCAAGATTCAATTCATTCGTTTTTTCTACCAACGCCTTTATTGATTCCGTTTGAGAAATCACAGAATTAGCTGAAAACAATATGAAAAATGCAATGCAGAAAGTTCGTTTCATAATTGGTGGCAACGTTAATGTATAAGAATAGTTGCGGGTTTGTATGCGAGGATTTTCCGAAGGAAAATCAGACGTTACAAACACGCAACGACCTTTGATTAAGCCCTAAACCGCAATTATTTTTATACGGTGTTAGGCAACGTTATTTTAAAATCCAATTCCAATATCAATTCCTCCATTTATCGAAAACCCTGTTCCGAATGCATCAGCTCTACTATTATTTTCATCAACACTACCCAAAGCAATTCCTGCACCTAAATACGGATTTAAGATAATTCTTTTTGCTATAATAAATTGATATCCAAAAAGACCTCTGATATTAAAAATTGAATAATCATTATCAACTAAAGTTGAAAGTTGGTTATTACTATCTGTATATGTGTATTTTTCATTTAATTTCAGATATTGAATTCCTGGACTCACATATAAACCTTTTGGTGCCTTTAAATGACTAAAAAAGTACCTATACTCAGCATTTAGTGTAAATCCCTCAACTACTCGTTGATTATTATTGTTAAATGAATTTGTTCCAAATGCATCCTCAAAATCGTCATCGGCATCACTACCAGATACATCTCTTAATGTTCCAGTTCCGAAACCAATTTTTATTGCTCCTTTTTCGCTAATCACTCTTTCATATTGAAATTCATAAAAACCAGTAACTAAGCCTAAGGCATTAATTCGGATTGAGTTGTTAATTTCAGAATCTGATTGAGCATTTAGATTAATAGAGGTCACTAATACAATTAGTAATAAAGTCAATTTTCTCATTTTTTTCATTTTAGTTTTGTGGGTTAATGTTGCCTAACGTGCATGTATAAGGTGTGTAGCGTAAATTTAACGAAAAATAGATAGAAAATGAGAACATTAAAAGAAAAAAAAGAGTATCCAAATAAACAGAAAAAAAGCTATACATTTTATACGGTGTTGGGCAACGTTTTTATTTTTTTATTTCCGCTTGAACCTGAGCAGCCTTGGTTAAGTCCATTTCGTCGATTTGAGGCTTGGTTTGATAATCTGCCTTGGTGTCGTAGGAATTATTTTGACTTTGGCAATTTAGTTTTGGTTCTTTTAGGTTCAATTCCGTCTGTTTTATTGATTGTTCTAATTTATCTACTTTATCAGATAGCTTATTAGATTCCGAAAAAGTCAACCAAAGAGATATAATTGTTGAAATAGCTATTATGATTTGAAAAAACCCAGTCGATATGTTGTTAAAAATGCTTGAGCCAAATAAAAGTCCATCGTTTAATATTGATTTTGATGAGAATAAAGTTATTCCGTCGTCTGTTGCAAAACAATATGGATTAGTTAATTCAGATTCGTTTTCGCTACAATGAATTAATTTTTTATAAAATAAATAATCTGATTGAATATTAACATCTTTTAAATCCTCGTTTATGTTTTCACAAATTTGTTTCAATGTAAATTTCCATTCTTGTGGTGGATTAAGTCCGCCATTTTTCATTCGCTCATTAGATAAAAATTCTAATATTTTATGTCGGATTCGATATGATTTTGGTATAAGGTATTTCATTTTTCAAAAGTGTGATTGGTAATGTTGCCCAACGGTCTTGTATATGGAAAGTTGCGGGTTTGCGTGCGAGGAATTTCCGAAGGAAATTCAGACGTAGCAAACGTGCAACGACCATAGAATTAAGCACAAAATAGCAATTTTTTATATACGTTGTTGCCAACTGTGCTTTGTTATTTTTTTATTTCCGCGTTTCTCTTTTCAGGATTTGAGTAAGTTCATTTGTTTTTAATTCCGCAAACTTGCTCAAATTCCGATTTATTGTTTTTCGGTAAAGTGGAAGTCAGACGTCATTTTTAGGTTTCGTTCCGTTTCCAATTATCCGTAATTTTGTCAAATTCCGAACAGCGATTCATTCAGATTTTGAGTGAGCAATTCCGACGTTGCTTTTCATTCCGCATTTGAGTGAGAATTCAGCATGATTTTCAGAATTCCACAACATAGTTTTTTCGTTTTTACTTTCTTAAAAATCTAAAAAAAAACCGAAAATAAACTAAGCTTTTTATTATCCGCAAACTTGCTCCAGCATTGTTGGCAACGTGTTTGTGTATGATTTCGTTGCGTGTTTCAGCAACTAATTTAGCAAATACAAACCAAATAGAAAATCCTCGCGGATTTTCGTAAGTAGGCGAGTACTAGCAATGAATTATACACGTTGTTGCCATTAGTTTTTTTGTTCCGCAAGACATTTCTCCATTCCTAATTTAGCATTTTTAAATTCAGGTAAATATCTTTCTTTAAAGCTCATTTTCGGCTTTCGTTTATCAACTTCTATTTTAAAATCCTCGAACTCTGGCAAGGCAAACTTATAAAATGCTTTTCCATTAAATTTTGGCATATTTTCCACATATTCTATTGCTCTGAAGCAATTATCAGGAAATCGAGCTGTCGCATAAGAAGATACTTGATTTCCAACGTGTCGCATTGCAGTTAAAAAAAGTATTGCTTTTTCCGAATCGTTATCAAGATTTAGATTATCCAAGTCAATATTGGTTTCAGCTAAATCCATTGGCTTTTGTTTATTCAAAACATCTATGAAAATAGAACTGTAATAAAATGCTAAAAGTTCATTTCTTGTCGGTAAATTTTTAATTGAGTTCTTAACGACTTTTTTGGTTGATAATTTTTTCAGTCCAACGTGTGGCCCATTAAATGAATTCCATTTGAGTTTAGTATTTAAATAATGAGCTACGAGAGTATTATCAGTTGGTTTGCTTAAAAACTGATTAGAAGTTATATTATTTTGCTTTTTGCTTAATTCGACAAAAAATCCCTTAATTTGATTTAATTCAGGTTCATTAAATTCCGAGTTATTTGATGTTCCGTTATTTTCCCAAACAGCAACTATATATTCTGGTATTATTTCATTGTATTCCACTTCTTTATTTTGTCCGAAAACAGAATTAATTGATAGAAATAATATTGCTAAAATCGTTATTTTCATAGTTTGGGTCAAATTAATGGCAACGTGTTTGTACAAGGTTAGTTGCTGTGGTTAAGCAATAAAGTTAGTAAATAATTACTGACAAAGAAAATCCGCGAGGATTTTCGTAAGTAAGCAGTAAGTAAGCAATTAATTTTGTACGGTGTTGTGTGTAGTGTTTTTATTCAAATTTCGAATTTAAAATTATATTTTCAATTACTTTTTTTTTCTCCACGCTATTACTTACAATTATTATGTCTAACTTTTTTATTCCAAACATTTTACTATAAACTTTCATTTCATAATTTTTTCCAGATTTATTCAGAGTTTTGAAATTAAAAGTTTGGAATTCTTGTCCGTCAATTATTTCTTTACTTATGTTTTTCTCAAATTCGGTATTTGGTCGATTTTTTGTAAATGATTTAATGACTATTTCATTCGCTTTTTTAAATTCATTTTCTAAAGTTTGTTCAGAATTCAGTTCAGTAATTTGCGCTTTAATAGAATTAAATTTTCCATTATTATAATTAAATAAGGTTTTAGCTATAATTTTCACCTTTTTTTCTGGGTAAGCTGATTCAATTAGTTTTATTCCTTTTTCTTTCGTGATTTCAGAAGTTCTTATGGGAACTTCGTTAAATTCATTTGGAATTTCCATAGACCATTTTAATTCCTCAATATGAATTTCTTTTTCAAACTTTTCACAACTGAAAGTTAGAATTAAAATAATAAATAACAATACCTTTTTCATAGGTTTTAAATTCAGAATTGAGTCAGTTTTTTCATTACACACAACGGTTCCGTATAAGAATAGTGCGTAGTTTGAGTGCGAGGATTTTCCGAAGGAAAATCAGATGCAAGCAAACAAGCACTAACTTTTGATTTAGGAATAAACTTACGCATTATTTTTATACAATGTTAGCTGTAGTTTTTATTTTTTCCGAATGCCAATAGTATGTCGGCAATTGGATAAGCTAAAGCGACAACTATTCCAAATATTCCGTATAATGTCTTTCCTTCACGCAAAAAACCAGTTATCGAAAACCATAAAAGTAGTAAGCAAAAAGGGTAGAGTAGAAGTCTTGTTAAAATCTTCGTAAAAGTCCATTCTTTAACCTTTTCTTTCTTTAATTCCGCTTTCGGTTTGTTTACAAGTTCAGGATTATTTGCTCGTTCTATATTTCCTATGGCTTCTTTCAGTTCGTCAGTCAAATTTTTTGTTTCGTACTTTTTTGCTTTTGACATTACTAAATGCAACAAAGTTCCAATTACAGAAATTCCGATTATTCCAATAATGGCAGTCTTAAATTCAGACGTAAATAACAAAACCAAAACAACTACAATAAAAAATCCGATTGATATTTTATTCAGAAGTTTGTGATAAGGGTTTTTCTCCGTTTTTATTCCGTTCAGTTCTCCGTTTTGGTCAAAAGTCAAATGAAAAATAGGATAGGCTCCTCTCAAAAAATGTGCAGACCTCCAAATGAGAAGTTCAGTCGATTTTATTTCTCCGCTGTATTTTGTGGTGTTGTAAAAAAACGCATCGTTCCAATGATTTTTCAGAGTACTTTTTTTGTTCTGAATTATTAATTTTTCGATGTCTTTTTTTTCTACCATAAAGGTTGGTTCAAATTACAGCTAACGGGATTGTGTATGGTTAGTTGCGTGTTTAAGCAACTAATTTAGTAAACAAAAACGAACGCGAGAAAATTCCGAAGGAATTTTCCAAATAATCACTTGCCAAAGCAATTAATTATACACGGTGTTGTAACCAGTTTTTTAAAATCCGATTATTGATAAAGCTGGTTCAGATTTATAACATTTATCATTCCGCTTTTCAGCCATATAATCAGTCGTAAACTTTATATTTATGCCATTATTTATATAGGATTCAAACTTCAAATTTTCTCCGATTTTGTCTTCTCCGTAAAGATGCCATTCAAATAATATTTTGTCAGCATTTTTAATCCGCAATTCCTTTTTTCCGATTTCTAAATTCGAAGGATTCCAAATTTTTAAATTTTCTTCTTCGTTTAAAGTAAGAATGAGAATATTTTTTCCGTTATCAAATTCCACGCTTTTTATTTCGTGGTAATTGTCCATAGGTTTTCCGAACCAATTTCCCCAAAAACGTAGTGTTCCACCATTAATTTTTAATTCTCCGAAATGTTGCTCAAATTCAGATGCAGATAGTTTTAAATCAGCTTGAAATTCATTGGTTTTCTTTTCCGTTTGAGTTGACCAATATGAAATTCCTAATAATGCTAAAACTCCGATAATTATAATGGTTAGTAGGTTCATTGTTCAAATTGGTTACAACGGTTTTGTATAAGATTAGTTGCGTGGTTAAGCACTAAAATTAGCAAATATAAACCGAATAGAAAATCCGCGAGGATTTTCGTAAGTAGGCTCGTACCAAGCAATTAATTTTATACGTTGTTGTGTGGCGTATTTTTTTTCAGATGTTCAAAATCCGAATTCGTTAATATTTTTATTTTACAGTTCTTTTTTACATTCAAATCGTGAACCTTTTGGATTTTTGACCAGCCAAAATCTGCTCCGATAATAACATAGTCTAATTTACTACTAATCCCAGATTTTATTATTCCACCATTTTCCTCAATAAAATTCTTTGCAGTACGTCTGTCAGTCGTTATTTCTCCTGTAAAAATGAATGCTTTGTCTTTAATTTCAATTTTTTCGATTTCTCCTTTGTCAAGTGAATATTCTTGAACGTAGTCAAGATTTTGATTTTTGACTTCCGCTGTTTCTTTTTTACGTTTTATTTTTTCTTTAACTTCTTTTTCGCTTAAAGTTCTTACTAAACTTTCATAATCTGGATAAAGTTCGGCAAGCTCTCCAAAAACGTAAGCACAAACTTTCGCATCTTCTTCAGGATTATGTTTGTCGATATATTCAATGTCAAATTTGTCCGCTAATTCAGATAACTTTTTTGGATTTCCTGATTTTTCGGCAAGTTGCATTGTGTCTAAATACTTAATTTCGTAACCTGAAATTTTATAATGTTCAAAAAGATTTTTTAAAACACTTAAATCCATACTTGCATTATGGAACACAATTAAGTTTTGATTAAAATATTTTGAAAGTTCAGATTCCCAAAGTTCATCGAAAGCCATTGCATAATCAACGTCTTCGGCAGTAATTCCGTGAATTCCAATATTCCTACTTGAAAACTGTTCCGATTCGGGTGGTTTTATGTAAAAACTTGTTTGATAAGCAACTCTGTCATTTTTTATAAATACCAAACCTAAAGCACAAGCACTAATTCGGTTTTGGTTTGCAGTTTCAAAATCGATTACAATATGGTCAAATTTGCTGTCAAAATATTCTGGGAAACTATGAGGATTTTTAAATTCCGATGTCGCTGTTTTTTGCTTTATTGCTCTTTCGTATTGAGGTTTAAATTCAATTCCGTTTGACTTTGCTTTTTCGTACCATTTTTTCAAATGAGGTGCAAAAGTCAATTCCACAAAGTTGTAGAATAGAAATTCATTTTCGGTTTGAGGATTTATTCCGCTGACTGAAATTTCAATCGGATTTTCTATTTTTTCTTTTTTCTTGAACCAATTAAACATTGTTTTTTCCTTGATTTTAGTTGGTTGGTCATATGACACACAACGGTTTTGTGTATGATTAGTGGCGTGTTTAAGCACCTAATTTAGCAAATAAAAACCTAATAGAAAATCCGCGAGGATTTTCGTAAGTAGGCGAGAACTAGCCATTAATTATACACGTTGTTGCCACACGTTTTTATTCCGCTGTTCTTGGTTTATTTCGTGTAACTATTTCCTTTGCAATTTCAGCGATTCGTTTTGTTTCTTTTATATAAGCAAACTCAATTAGTTGCTCTAAAATTTCGTAGGCATCTAAAACATCTTCGGTTGCAACATTTCCAACGTGACTTCCTTCGTTTCCAATTATTTTTAATGCCAATAAGTGATTCGCTATGTTTTTATTTCTTTTTCCATAATGTTCTATTCTCTGATGTAGAACTTTAAATTTATGAATTTTTCCAGCGTTTGTTTTTTTCCATTTAGGTGCTTTTAAATCATCTAATATTAATTCGATTGAGTTTCTTATTCTGTTCGCACAAGAAGATAAATCATCGAAATAATTTGAAAAGGATAAATTTATTTGTTCGGATACATTCGCAGGAATTTTATCAGAAAGTTTAAATAATCTCAAATTTGGATAAAAGTACTTTGGAAAGTAATCTGAAAATCGGTCTTCGACTAATTGTCCGTCTGGTAATTCTTTTCCGTAAACTATGTCCTTTAAACATTGTCCACTTATTGTTACTAATTCTTTACAGTCCGCATTTTTACATTGTAGAATTCCGCTGAATACGTGTTCAATTCCTTGGTCATAATTGTAGTATTCCATATGTTTTCCTGTTGGTGTGATTTTAGTCAAAATTCCATTCAGGTCTAATATTCCTACATTACAAGTCGGACAAGGATAACTTTTCGGATTGTTATTATTAAAGTTTCTTCTTGTCCAAATTTCTCTATTCATAGGGTTTCTCTCAAATGTGTGGCAACGGTCGGTGTAAGAAACGTTGCGCTTTCTGGGCGATTCATTATCCCGTTACACAACCGTAAATTAAATGTATTGAAGCTAAAAGTAGCAAAAAGCGAGCAATGTTTTTTACACTTTGTTACAGCTAGTTTGATTTTCATATCCGCCTATCAATTTGTTCTATCCTAAAATGATTGTCATGAATGGTCAGACTGGTGAGAATAACTAATCAGGTTACAGTTTTACAATCCCAATGCGAAAGAATCAAAATGCTTGCAGCAAAAAGTCCGACCGTACAGGACAATCACCTTACAATACTGCTGATTAATGAGCTGAAAGGAATCAAGTTAGTTACCATTAACAAAGTGTAGCTTTTAAATATGTTGAGTTAAGCGATTTAGTATCAAATTATCATTTAAGCATCAGAACGAGTTGAAAACAGTTTTAGCACTCCGTATCCTAATGTGAGTTAATTTATCCAAGTGCAGATGCGATTAATATTTAAGTATCAAAGAATCAAAATGCTAAAAGCGATAATGAATCCAAGTGTTAAAAACGATAATGTATCTCAATGTGTTGATTGCGTTAGATTATAATATGATAAATCTGAGTAGGATAGAAGCGATACTAAATCCTCTAATCCATTTGTTTTAATCATCAAAGAGGTTTTTAAATCAAAATAATCCGTTTGCAACGCACAAAAAACATTAAAAGAGCCAAGCTAAACAACCTGATTTATTGTCAAAATCTCCTTATGACGTTGCTGCTGTGAAAATTAGCTGTAACGTTTAGTATATGAAAAGTAGGCGATTTCGAAGCACCGAACTTTCGGTTAAATACAAAGTTTGAAATGAGCTAAAGCCCTTAATTTTAGTACTATTTCGCCTATTTTTTATATACATTGTTACCTGCTGTTATTTTTAATCATCTTTTAGTTTCAAATATTTTGTCGGCACATTATCAGTCAACCAAACTCCATTTTCCGAAATATAAAATTCAATTTTGTCATTGTACATTTTCTCCGCTAATATCTCAAATACTACGGGCTTTCCGTGACGCTGTCCTACCTTGATTGCTGTTTCAGTATCACTACTCAAATGAACGTGCTGTCTGTTCCGCTTTTCAAGTCCTTTTTTCAAAATAGATTGAACTGATTTTTCGCTTGTTCCGTGAAAAAGTATTTCAGGTGGTTTTTGATTTTTATAGCCTAATTCGATTTCTACGGAATGCCCTTGACTGGCTCTTATCTTGTCAAATTTGTCATTAAAAGCAAATCGTTTTTTTGAATTAGTGGCAACTATATGATTTAATGTTTCTCGGTCAAATTGAATTCCGTATTTGTTTGATTTATCAATCAGTTCATTAATGTCAACCCATCCATTTTGGTCAATCTGAATGCCAATTGTTTCAGGTTTATGTCTTAATACCAAACTTAAAAACTTGCTTATATGCGTTTGTTGTTTTTCGCTAATCATTTTTAATTAAGTCGCAGTTAAACCAATCCACAAATAGCAAATGGAATTCCTTGTTGATTTTTAAAATTTCGCTTGTCGTCTTTTCGTTCCATTGTGAAATGCAGAGTTCAACTACTTTTCCACCATTAAGAGTTCCAAAATATATTGTGTTTTCTGTTGTCAATCCGAATCCGCTTGAGAGTATTTCTCCGTTTATTATTACTTGTCCAATTGAATTAGAATTCAATAGATTTTGTATTTCATTGAAATCGATTGATAAGTTAGCCAACCCGATCGTTTTTCTCGTGTGGCAATTTTTGAACAAGGTGTATTCTTCACTCTTTTTAGAATGATTTTCCCAAATCTCTTTAATAGCCTTTAATTCTTCTTCTATTATGGGAAGTGAATCGATTTTCAAAAACTCCTTTTGTCTGTAGTCATCTTCGTGAATACTAATGTCAAACTCAGAATCTTTTGTTTTTGTATTGGTTTGAGGAAACTCATTAGATATTGTTGGTGTAGTGAACCAAATATCATTCGGGTTCATTCTTTCCACTTTTCTCATTTTTAACGTTAAGCTCTTGGATTGAAGAAAATCCCTTGAATGTGCGGGAATTGCTTCTTCAATTGACCAATCTTCATCATTTAAATGCATTGTTGTCTGAATTTCAAATGTCTCGGGAAGCTGTTCTGGTGGCATTTCTGAAACTCCAATGACGTTTCCGTTTGACGAATCAATAAATTGAACCTTTATCGCATTGCTTTTTCCGAATATTTTGTCAAATAATCCCATTTTGTTCTCGGTTCATTTTTAATAGCAGGTAACGTTTATGTATAAGAATAGTTGCGGGTTTGTATGCGAGGATTTTCCGAAGGAAAATCAGACGTTACAAACACGCAACGACCTTTGATTAAGCACTAAGCCGCAATTATTTTTATACGGTGTTATATGCAGGTTTTAATTCAGCGTTGTTAATTTAATTGTGTTTTTATTTATTTTCAAAACTTTAAATCTATATCCATAAACAAATTCTTTTCTGTCATTTTTATTTTCTCCGTTTATGAATAAAATCAAATTTCCATTTACAATATCAAATCTAAAATCATATTTGGTTTTCGAATTCTTAAGACAATAATAGTCGACTAATTTTTGGTCTTTTTTAAATTTCAAAAAACAATTTTCTTTGGACTTGTTTTCTAATCTCGTTAAAGTATAGATTTTGTCTTTTTCAATTTTATGAATACTGTTATCATATTTCCAAAGTCCAATTAAAAGTTCATTTTTTTCAATATTGAGTTGTTTTCGTTTTTCTTCTAATTTTATTAAATAATTACCGAAAATTTCTTTTTTCAGCTCCATAAAATTTGATTCTTCCCAATTGCAAAATTTATAAATCTTGATTTGTTTTTCGTCAATATTGAGAGTATAATAATTCACATAGGAACTTGTCCATTTTTCAGCACAACCGTCTTTAAATTCAAACGCTTTGGTCAGAAATTTGTCAATTGAAGAAATATTGATTTTAGTCAATTCAGTTTCGGATTGTTCAAGTTGTTCATTGTTAGGAATAGAAATTGTTGCGATTATTTTGTTTCCATTTTTCACAAATTTCATTTCCTCAACAGTATAGTATTCATCTCCATATTGATATCGAATAGTGAGTTCTTTGAATTCGTTTTTCAGTTGCAAAGTGTCGTTTGTGCTAAAGGCGAAAGTCGAACTCAACGATAAAATAAATAATATTGTAAATATTGTATTTTTCAATGTTTTTGTTTGAAGTTCGTTTTTCCCAACTTGCATATAACGTGATTGTGTATGGTTAGTTGCGTGATTAAGCACCTAATTTAGCAAATAAATCACAGATAGAATATTCCGCAGGAATGTTCGTAAGTCGGCAGTGACCAAGCAATTAATTATACACGGTGTTACCTGCTGTATTTTATTCTTTATTCCGAATATAATATTTTCACAGCTTTGTCAAATTTTATTGGAAAATTATATATCGAAGCGATTTTTGTTCGTTCAGGTCCTAATTCAGCAGGATTCCATTCATTAGGTATTAATTCCGCTAACCTTAAAGCCTCCGAGTTTAATTTATCGTTCTCGCTTTTCATAATTTTGGGCTTCTCAAGATTTCCAGTGCTATCAATTTTTATCGAAATCCAGACTGTTCCTTTTTCGTCCGTCAATATCATATTCGAGTATATAATTTTGGGAATACTGTCAAGTCCGTATTTAAATTCCGCACGATACTCAATCGGGTCAATTATTCCGTCCATTTCATATTGAGCTGATTCATCAGTCAGTTCCGATTTTTCTTTATCGGTCTTACAGCTTAAAATCAGAAGTGGAATTATGAATATTAGCAGTTTCTTCATATTGCAGGTAACGTTTATGTATAAGAATAGTTGCGGGTTTGTATGCGAGTATTTTCCGAAGGAAAATCAGACGTTACAAACATGTAACGACCTTTGATTAAGCCAGTAAACCGCAATTATTTTTATACGGTGTTAGCAAATCGTTATTTGACAGTTTCCATAAATTTATCAGCACTTTTTTCATCTTTAAATTCTTTTTTTATATTACCATCTTCATCAACTAACATATAATAAATTTCTCTCCCTTTATCTCTTATCTCGCTTCTGCCAATTAAGAAAAGACCTTTGTATTTACCATTATGAATGTATTCGAAATAATTCCCAGAGAATAATCCACTCCATTTTCCAGTCTCAATGTTGACTTTTACAATCATAGATTCTGTAACCCATCTTTCAACGCAGAAATATAAATATTTCTTATCTAGAGATAATGTTGGGTTTATAATGTTAAAAATTTCATAGGAATTATCTAATCCATCTTTAAAAGGCTTTTTATCGGTAACTAGTTTTTCAGTAAAGTCATCAATTGAAACAAGCATTATTTTCTTTCTACTATAGTTTTGTTGTGCTCCACTTTCCTTGATGTTTCTTATAAATAGTATGTTTTTGCCAAGGTATATTGGGTTTTCATCATTTCCGTTAAAAGTAATTTGCTTTTGCGTTCCATTATTATAAATGATAAATATATTGCCATTAGTTATTTTTACATCTTTAATTTTCTTTTTCAAGCTTTGGTTGATAGATTTTTCTTGTCTATTTTTATCTAAAATTTTTGATGAATTATCACTTAATAAATCACTTTCGCTAATTATTTTCCATTGATTATTTATCTTTCTAAAAATCAGATAACTAGAATATTCATTGCTTTCGTCGTTAATATTTACTCTTTTTATAAATTCACATTTGACTTTGTCGTCTACTTTGTTTGTAACTATCTCTCCTAATATTTCTTGAGTAAAGTCTTGGTTTTTTTTATAAAAATCTAATTTGTCTGAAATACAATCATTTTTCGTTTTATTAACATTGTAGTATAAAATGGTATTATCATACATAGAACTCAATTTTTCAATATTTTTAGAAGAAATTGCGCTATTCCATTTAATAACTAAGTCATCAAAATTGGTTTCTTTATTTTGATTATTACAGCTAAGTAATGAAATCATAAAAATAAATGCTATTCTAGTAAATTTGATTGTTCTCATATTTATTTTTCTAATGTTTGCTAACGTGTTTGTATATGGAAAGTTGCGTGTTTGCGTGCGAGGATTTTCCGAAGGAAAATCAGACGTAGCAAACGTGCAACGACCTTTTGATTTAGCACAACACTAGCAATTTTTTATATACGGTGTTGGCATTAGTATTTTATTTTCATATTGAATTTATTTTTTCAGAAGTCAGATAGCTTGTTAGCAAATCTTTTTTCTTCGAATTTTGTCCAAAATCTGACATATTATTAAAATCTATTTTTAAAACTTTATTATTTTTTAGAAATATCTTTAACTTGTCTGTACCACGTCCTGTCTGTAATTTCCAATTTTCAATTTCAGATATAGAAATTACTTGATTTTCTGTTTTTGTTAATAAAGGTTTTTTATCCCATTCAACTTTTATTAGTTTCTTCTCCTTTTTTATTTCAATAATTAAAGTTCCAGTAAATATTAAAAATAAAATAAAAGAACAAATAAGGTGAAAACCTACGATAATTAGATATTGATTATTAAATCCTATAAATTTCAAAACATATGCTTGAATAGGTATAGAAATTAAATATGCTATTCCTAAAGGAATGACTGATAATGTCTTTACACTTATTTTATTATTTTCGATTTTTTTCGTCATATTAATGCCAACGTTTATGTATAAGAATAGTTGCGGGTTTGTATGCGAGGATTTTCCGAAGGAAAATCAGACGTTACAAACACGGAACGACCTTTTGATTAAGCACTAAACCGCAATTATTTTTATACTGTGTTGTGTGTAGTGCTTTTCTACTACCATATTTTCCAAAATGGTTTTTTACTCTTATCCTCAATATTTTCTTTTTCTGGTTTATGGTACTTTTCGATAATCTCAAATACTCGTCCATAATTGTAATCGATATTGTCAACTGTTTTTTTCCAATTGATATTTAAGATTTCAATTCGTGTGTCGATTGAACCATTCCATTTTGTTTTAAATCCATTATCAGTTAAAACACTAACAATTTTTTCGGCAACTTCTTTCGCAAGTTCATCATCACGATTATAACTATCAAAACCTATAAAAAGCATCTTTTCTTCCGCAATTGCTCTTTCTAAATCCTGTGTATGATAATAGCAATATCCTTTGGCACTAATTCCGATTTCTTTCAGTTCAGCAATAATTTCAGAACAATCTTCTTCTCCGTCGCTTTTCGTATAACCAGCTCTGTGAAGAGAAACTATTTTATTTTTATTCAGTTCATCGAAGGATTTTACCAATCTATCAAAATCGGTTGGTTTTTCCCATTTTAGACTTTCAGCTTGATGTTTTTTTAACCTGATGTCGATTTCTTGTTTTAACCATTTTTCATCGAAATCACTTTCGTCATAAAACATTTCACTTATACTTTCAAGTAAATCATCTCCATTTTCAAACCCAAAAAGTATATCCTTTTCAAGTTGTTCAATTGCTTCGTCTTTGATTTCTTGTTTCATATTTTATCGTAGTTCGCCGTTTTTTTTGCATTACACACAACGGTCTCGTATAACCGTCAGTTACGGGTTTAAAGTTACTAATTTTCGGTTAAGAACTGGCGTTAGCAATTCCGAGTGGATTCGGACGTAGTCGAATCCGCCGTAATTGCGGTTATACATTGTTGGCTGTAGTTTTTTATTTTCCACAATCTTTTTCCTCAACTTTTTTAAAATATTGTCTTTTCATTTTTCCTTGAAAATTTGCTGGTGTTTTTCCTGCTGTTCTTTTGAATTTTGAATAGCTACCGATTTTCAAACTGTCAGTCATTCCCTCTTTTTCTATTAATTCGACCAACTCGTCATATTTTTCCTTTGTTATTGGAAAATTAGAAGTCAGTTTATTGTTTTTTATTAAGTATTTGTTAATTCCAGAATATCTGCTTTTCGGATAATTAATTGTGTCGTATGTCATAATTAGAGTGTCTCCGTTGATTGTCCATTTCCCATATGAATTGTCATTCATAAAATCTCCGTAAAAGTTCATAACAAAAGTACTGTCACAATTTAGGTTCAGAGTTTTTAGAAAACGTCCGTAAGATGCAAAATTTGATTTGTATGTTCCGACTATTTTATTGCTTGAACACGACGAAATAATTAATAGTAGAATTAAAATCGGAATAGTGGTTTGTTTTGTCAAAGTCAATCGTTTTTTATTCAATTCCAATATAATTCAGTTTGTTAATTCATAAAAGCTGTAATTAGTTAACCATATGTTTCATTTAGTCAACGAGATTCTCAAATTACAGCCAACGGTTTTGTGTATGGTTAGTTGCGTGTTTAAGCAACTAATTTAGTAAACAAAAACGAACGCAAGAAAATTCCGAAGGAATTTTCCAAGTAGGCAACGACCAAAGCAATTAATTATACACGGTGTTGGCAACAGTTTTTAATTTTCGGTTCAATTCTTTTAATGACATTGATTGAACAATGTTTTTAGCATTTCCAGAAAAAACTTCGTCTTTGTCTAATTTTAAAATCAGTCGGTCGGAATTTTGTTCCAAGTCCAATAATGAAACGTTTTTTTGTATTTCCACAAGTTTTAAATCAAACCGTTTTTTCAAAATAATAATTCCATTGGTGTTAATTAATTCAAAACCAGAAAAGTCGATTAATCGCTTTATTCCGTTTAAGAACTGAACTCCTAAAATTCCGAGTCCAATCATACCTAAATCAATTACCATAGCAAACAAGCTAAAATCATTTTCACTAAAAAATGAGCCAATTAGTCCAATTATTCCAAAAAGTCCAACTATGCAAAATAAAATTCCGAAGAAGCCAGCAACAATATCGATTAGTATTGCCTTAAAAGTCCGAGTTACTTTTAATGAACTTCCGATTTTTTCTACTTCAAATCCTATGTCTTTTAAATGTTCGAGATTTTCAATTTCAGACATTTTTTTCTTAATAGAGTTTTCTAAATCACTTGTGTTTTCAATTACATTCCTGCGATTCAGTTCCTTTTGTAAATTCAGTTGAGCTTGAAATGTCAATTTATTGTGCATTCCGTAAAGTTCAATTAATTCTTGGTCTGTTTTTTCTTGGTACATAGTTTCTCTTAAATTGTTGCCAACGTGATTGTATAAGATTAGTTGCGTGATTTAAGCACTAAATTTAGCAAATAAATCACAGATAGAAAGTCCGCGAGGACTTTCGTAAGTAGGCTAGAAACTAGCAATTAATTTTATACGGTGTTGCCAACAGTATTTTATTTTCCACAATGTTTTTTAAATTCCGATTTTGCCATTTCATCCCCTAATTCCATTGCCTTTTTATATTGCTCACAAGCCAATTCAATATTTCCATTCATTAGCAAACAAGAACCTATCATATAGTAATTATCAGCAGGTTCAGAATCATTTTTCAAACTGTTATTAAAGTCAGAATAAGCTTTTTTGTAATCAAATAAGTCATAATAAACCAATCCGCGATTATAATATATTTCGGTACTTGGCACATCGAAAAGACTTTTCTCGATAAAACTATTCGGTTTGTAATCGATTGTTATTAATTCTCCTCCTTTGGTTTGAAAAGCTAAATCATAAAATTCCTTTGCTTTTTTCAGATTTCCTGTTTGTCGATAACTATTTCCTATGTTATAAATAGCTAGAGTATTTTTAGGGTCTAACTCCAACACTTTCTGATAGTCAGAAATCGCACTTTCATATTTTTTTAAACTCGATTTATAAGTTCCACGATTAATGTATGCTCCAAGATATTTAGGGTCTTTTGCGATAGCTTGATTTAGAATTTCAATTCCTTTTTCAAACTGTCCAATTTCGTCATATTTTTCAGCCTCTAATAATAATTCTTCAGCCGATTTCCCACAACTCGACAAAAGTAAAATTGAAATAATTGATATGATGGTATGATGTATTTTCATATTGTTGGCAACGGTGCGGCTAAGCGTAGTGCGGTAGTAAGGAAACTTTTCGTTTCCGTCTTCGCACGAAGCTAAAGCTTTTGGTTTAGTTTTATTTTTTCTTGTCCAAAGCTAAATCCCAAAGATTTAGCGACATCATAAATATACACAGACCTTTCGGATTCGCACTAAAGTCCGCATTACGTTTAGGCATTGTTGGCAACTGGCTTTATTCCATTAAAATTAATTTTTAAAATCTATTACCCCGTGGTCTAAGTAAGAGAGCATTAATTAACAATAATGCATAAAAACTAAAAAGAGATGTAATTTGTCCAATAAAATTTATAACAATTACGTTTAAATTTTTTTAGATAAAAACTTTTTTATGACAAAAATTTCAAATTTATTCTTATTGTTTGTTTTGATTTCTTGTTCTTCTGAAACTTCGGATAATGAAAGTGTCACAGAGACTCCTGAAGATGAATTAGAGTTGTCTTTGGATTTGGAAAGAAATATTTTTGGAATAGATGAAAGAATTATAATAAATGCCTCTTCAGATGAAACTCTAAGTTTGGGATGTATTGGTTCCGATTTTTTTAATCCAGATGTTAGTCAACTAACGAAGTGCGTAGGTATTGATAATGACAATCAATTTCAAGTAAGTTTTAGTTATCAAACAGTAGGTATTAAAACTTTTTTCATTGAGGCACAAACTCAAGATGGTAAAGTAAGAAGATTGGAAAGGCAAATTCAAGTCGATTCGATTACTAATTCGGTTAGAATATCAAAGGTTACTCTAAACACGTACCCAAACAAAGGAAAGTCTTTCGATCCAGGTTTTTCTGATACCGATCCTGAACGGCTAGCGGATTTATATTTCCAAATAAATAAGAGATATGTAGGAATAGATGTGAGCAAGGAAAATCCTTCATATAAACATGTCGATCTTCCAATTTCAGAGGTACATGAAAATGAAAGCAGTTTTGAATGGAATTATGAAAGTAACGAATTATTATTTAGTGTAGATAATGTATTGTATTTTGAATTATTTGATTTAGACGGAGATCCTACTACTTCTGAACATTTAACCAATTGGTTTTTAAATTTTGCGGACTATGTTAGTGAAAAGCCTAGTCAGATAAATATTGACAACTATGGAGGTAGTGTTAAAGTAACCTTTGAACTTGACTGGAATTAGACATTTTTTTTAAATAGTATTTGTTTTTCAGCTTGTTGCCAACGTGTTTGTGTATGATTAGTTGCGTGATTTAGCACTAAAGTTAGTAAATAAAAACTACATTTAAAGTCTGCGAGAACTTTCGTAAGTAGTTAATAGACAAGAAATTAATTATACACGGTGTTGTAAGTAGTGCTTTTTTCATTCAGCTTTTTTTTCCGATGTTTCTTATTTATTTCGGATTGAGCGTTGGCAAAGACATACTCTTTTGCAATTTTTGGCGTAGCGTTGGCTGAAGCGAATTGCAAATGTGTATGGCTTTTAGCGTTGGCATTATTCAAACAAAATATTAAATAATTTCCAATTTTCAGTCAGTTTTCCAGGCGTATATTCATAATCAAATTTTACTCCGTATTCTGCATTTGGTTCACTAACTCCGTTTACAGTCGGTTCAAGAAGATACTTTTCGTTATTGAAAAAGTACCATTGGTTATTCTCCAAGACAACAAGTCCGCCAATGTAATTCCCACCATTTTCATTCAATTCTTTTAGTTTGTTGGCAAGTCCTTCTGCACGTCCTTCTGGATTTTGTGCTGTTTGTCCACTTTTTGTATCGAAAATTCCGATACGTCCATCTTTAAATTTTAAAATCCAGTCAGGATAAAAAAGTGCTTCTTCTTTTTTTGCTGTGTTGTAATATTTTAGAGAATAGAATTCTTTTCCAGAATCTCCATTTTTAAACCACCAATCTAATTTACTTGCTTTTGCTTCGAGGTATTTTATAAATAATAACTCGTTTATTCTACCATTGTATTCTTTTTTTAAATAGAAAGGCTGAACAACACTTAAAGCAGATGTTCCTTCTTCATTAGTTAATTCTGCATAATCTTCAGTAAATGTATACTCTTCTTTAACTTCAAAAAGTGGTGCTTCTCGTTCTTCAATATCTTTTTTACGCTTTTCAAGGTATTCTTTTTTGATAGGGAAGTAGTTCTTTAAAGTTTTGGTCAAAGCACGTCTAAAAATGCTTGATTGCTCTTTATTTAAATCGTTTATTAAAATACGATAGTATAAATTACTGTTTTGAGCAAAAACACTCTTGAACCACACTCTAAATGCTGATTTTAAGGGCGACCAAGAACGAGAAATGTTGGAAACTTTTGCTTCTGTTTCTGTTTGTTCTGAAAGTAATTGATAGCAATAAAAATTAAATAGTTTTTCTACATCATTTCTTGAAATTTCATAATCTTCTTCGTGGCCTTTTCTTGCAAAATCTAAATTGATTTTATCATAATCCGAAAACTCTGCATCTACAATTAATTTATTTGTTACTGTAGGATTTATGTCGATACCTTTAGCAATAATTTTATCTTTCATTATTGCAGGATGGTCGGTTTCGTCAAACCCAAAAAAGTTATCAAAAGACTTTAAGAAACTTACTTGAAATTTTACTGCGTGACCTAAATCGCCATAGTCTATGCGAGAAACAAAGTCAGAGTAAAGACCTTCAATATTTTCAACATTCTCTCTACGTTTTGATGTATGAATAAAAGGCTTGTTTTTAACACCTTGGTCTGGGATTTCAACATCATTTCTTTTATAATTGGTAAACAAATAACCTGTTCGCAGATTTGGATTATTTTTATAATCATCTTTAGAATTTGGCTCTGGCATTCGCAAAATCCTACCGATTGTTTGCGTATAAAATGAAGCCGAACTTATTTCTCTGAACATTACTAAAATGTGTGCTCTTGGACAATCCCAACCAGTTCCAGCAGCTTGTTTAAAAAGCATAAAATCTACATCACTTTCATTGTGAGTAATGAATTCCATATTTTTCTGCTTTCCGTCAAACCATAATGCAACATTACGTTCAACGTCAACTTTCTTTTTTCTTAAATAATCTAATACAACTTCTTCTTTAGTTTTTTGTCCTGAATCTTTTAATTTACTGTCGTCATTTGGCAATTGGATTAAAACCAAGGGATTAATTTCCTTGCCAATTTCATTAAATTCTGCTTTAAGCTCTATTTGTCTTTCGATTGCCAATTCTAAAAGTAATTCGTCTAAATCCTTGTTTTGATATTTTTTTAAATCTTCTTCGGTTTGAACAGCAATCTTTTCTTTAATCAATCCTTCTTCTACAACTTCTTGACGATTAACTCTTACATAAGCAGCAATACCTTCGTCTTCTTCATCTCTATTTGGAATGTACTTTGGTGTTGCTGAAACATTTAAAATGACTTTAGGGTTGATTAAGTCGATAATGTTTTGAGCTAAAGCGGTTTTACTACTTATGTGGCTTTCATCAATAATTAAAATGATTTCTCGACCTTCGTTGTGAGTATTCTCGATTATATCTTCAAAATAATAACCTTGTTCTTTAAGTAATACTTCATTGTTTGGTCGTCTTAAAACTCGATTATCTGCACTTGTAGAAACCAATTTTTGCCAATTGATAAAAAGCACGTCATTTTTGTGAAATTTCCCTTGTTTAAAATCATTTATCGTAAGTAATCCATTTTCAAGGTTAGAATCAAAGTACTCTTGAAACTTGTCTTTACTTTGCATTGCAAGGTCGTCAGAAAATGTTATCCAAATAAACGATTTATCATTATCCCAAGTAGGAAGAGCGTTAAGACCATTTATAAAATTACAAACCATAAATGTTTTACCACTTCCAGTTGGTGATTTAAAAACCAAATGCCTTTGAGGCTCTGTCTGTTGCCAAAGTTTTTGGAAACTTGCTGTTAATTTATCTATTGCTTTCTTTTGAAAGTCTAATGGACTGAATCGGCTCATATGGTAACTATGTTATATATTTTTTTGTAAATTTCTAAAATTGGTTGTGGAATTGTTTTAATCGTAACGTGGTCTAAATGGTCAAACAGACTTTCAAATTCACTTCTATTTCCCCAACTAAAAAGATACAAAGTGATTGGTTTCTTTATTTTTTCCACCTTATCTAAAAAGGCTTCCATTTCGGTCAATTCTTCTTTAAAATAAATTGCGGTTGCTCTTTTTTTGTTTTCAAAAAATTGAAAGCATTTACTTAATTCTATTTCTTCTAATGTGTTTTCTGCAATAGAAAGTAAATAACCTGCCTTATGAGCTAATGAAAATTTATCTTCATCTGTTGCAGAAAGAATATTGTTCGCTCCAACAAAATCTGTCTTGTAGTATTTTAAAGAATTTCCAAGACCTTCTATAGTTTCCTCTTTTCTATTATCATAACCTTTTATAACTTTTGAAACTCTTGGATAACATACATCGTCAATTATTTTTCCGTCTCCATTATTATCTTCATTATTAGTTGATAAAATGAATTTAATATTTTTGTTTTCTTCTTTATTCAATTCTAAAACTGCTTGAGCAGTTGTGCCAGAACCAGCAAAAAAATCCAAAACAGTAAAATCATCTTTAAAGTATGAAACTGATTTGATTAATTTTTTTATCAGGTTAACTGGTTTTGAATAGCTGAAAGGTCTATCCTTATCGAAAATATTTTTCAGTAGTTCGTAAGCATCTTCGTTTGTAGCTTTTATGTCTCTACCATCAATAAAGGAAGGCATTGCTTTAAAAGAAGTATTGTTAGTCCTAATTACTCTTGGTTGAAAATTAATAGTATTGACCAAAACTTCGGTTTCGTTATCTATTTCATCGTCTAAAAAGCTTTGACTCCAAGTGAAAGGTGCTTTTAGTGTGAAACTGTTTTTTATAATTCCGTCCTTTACTATTATATCTTCTTGCAGTTCAGTTGATGTTGTTCCTTTACCATATTTACCTGCTTTATATGTACCGTCTTTTAGTTTAGTTTGAACAAAGTTTTCAGGGAAAGTAAGTTCTTTAACTGCATTTGTTCTTTTAACAATAGGTTGAGATTCACTATTGTTTGTTTCGCCACCAAACAATTTAACTCCACTTTTTTTACTATAAACAAGTATGTATTCTGTTAAACTTACCAATGTGTTTGAAAGAAAAGAGCCTTTTCTTTTTTTAAACCAAACAACATTTCCAATAAAATTTTGTTCGCCAAATACTCTATCGCATAAAAGTTTTAATTGTGCAAACTCATTGTCATCAATAGAGATATAAATTAATCCTGTGTCAGATAATAAATCTTTAGCTAACTCTAATCTTTTGCTCATAAAAGAAAGCCAATAACTATGTCTCAATGGATGGTCTTTTGGAACTTCTGTACCATCTGGATATTTATCTAAAACACGTTTGTCTTTATATGTAAATCCATCAGAACCTGTATTATAAGGTGGGTCAATATAAATAAGGTCAATTTTATTTTTATGTGTATAATTTAAACAAGTTAGTGAATGATAATTGTCTCCTTCGATTAAAATATGGGTTGGTTTATCATCATCGATTTTAATAGCTTTTTCTTTCACTTCTCTTAAAACCGGCAATTGGTTTTCGCTTTCTTCTTCAAATGCTTCTGGCACATCTAACCAAGTAATTCCGTATTTTCCAGTTTTGATTCTGTTATTGGCAATTTCCAATTTCTTTTTTAATGCGTTAATTTCAGCATTCAATTTTTTTTCCGTTGCCATTAATTATTCTCTTTGTTAGATATTATTAATTCTTTTATGTCCACATCCAAAATATTTGCAATTTCCATTAGGGTTTCCAAACGTGGTTGTTGTCGGTTTTGTGAATAAGCATTTACCATATTGTAACTTTTTCCAAGTTTTTCAGCCAACCAAGTTTGTTTGATTCCTTTCTGTTCCAACACTTCCTTTATTCGGTTCATTTTAGACCTTTTTTTTCAGCCACTAAAATAGTCAACTATTTTAATTTATCTCAAAAAATTGTGTAAAAAGTGTGGGTATTCTGTTTGTGTGTGGCTGGAAAAGGCAAGCTCTTTTTATTTTTTGAGGTACGAAAAAAATGAAATGTGCTTGACTGTGCGGTTGGCTTTTTTAGTTCAAATGTTCAATTTTAGCTCGTTTTTCGCATTACTTACAACACTAGTATAACAATAAAATTATCAAGAAAATTATAGTTATTTCGTTTATAGTTGCAATGTACTATTTTTCAACAATGAATCCAAAGGACTAGTTATTGTTTTGTTGTTAATTTCGATTGTTTTGGTATAAACTTCTGTTGTTTTGGGTGAATTGTGTCCTAACATATTCTGTAAATGTCTCATACTTACATTGTTTTCAATACAATGTGTTGCAAAAGAATGCCTTAAGGTATGTACTGTTGCCCATGGATTAGAATCTGTTTCTTTTACTGCTTTTCTAAAAATAGCTCGAATACTTCCAGCACTATATTGATCACCCGACTGACCTTCAAATAACCAATACGAAGGTTTGTATTTTTTATAATAGTCGCGAAGTAATAAAACTAAATGTTCTGATAAAATGGTTTTTCTATCTTTTTTTCCTTTACTATCTTTTATAAAGAGATAGCCGTCGTTAGAATGGACATCTACAATACGGAGGTTTATTAACTCAGAAATGCGCAAACCAGAACTATATATGGTATGCAGGATCGCGCGATGTTTTATATTTTTTGGATGTTGTATAATTTTGACAACTTCCTCTTTACTTAATACATTTGGTATATTTAGTGCTTTTTTAGGTCTTTGAATATCATAATATTCTCTAGGCATTTTTAGAGCATGTTCGTAATAACACTTAATAGCATTAATTAACTGATTTTGATAACTTTCGCTAATTTTATTTTTAGTAATAAGCTCATAGACAAATCCTTCTATTTCATCTTTAGTGATTTCAATAAGATTACGTTGCATAAACTTACTTAGAAATACACGAAACATTTTTTTATAAACTTGTATACTAGAACGACTGTACTGTTTTAAAACCAAAGCCTTTTCTAAAAGATGTAGGGCATCAATACCATTGGTATTTAAAGCAACTGTGGGAATAGGAGTAGAGGTAACGCTTTTTTCAATTTTATAATTCCCGTTGCATAAAGTCTTTAATTGATTTAAGTTTTCGGTTGTATTAATTATAGACCATAATTTCTGATTTGGGTGCCAAAAACTTCCATTTAATTTTTTAATTGCTTCTCTTAACTCCAATGATTTATAAGGAATATGTATTTTAATACGTTTAGCACCTTTAAGTGGTTGGTAAATAATTGGCTGCATATAGAAACTAGGCTTTTAATTAATAAAAATACTAAAAAATATAGTTTGATTTAGTGCTTATTGTTAATAATCGTATTTTAACCGTTAAAAACGAATATATTTAAATAGCTTAAAATCAATTTAATAATCTAGTTTTTTGTTTGGTTTTTTAAAATAATATGATATGAAATGTAAAATATGTAATAAACAAGTTTTGGGTAGAAGTGATAAATTATTTTGTTCTATTAAATGTAAAAACTACTATCATGTTAACTTAAGAAAAGCAACGGCATTAGTTGTAAAAGAATTGGACACCATTTTACATAGAAACAGAAGTATACTTTTGGAGATTATGGGTAAAAAAAAAGGGCAATGTAAAATAGAACGTGTTGTGCTTGAGAAAAAGAAGTTTAGATTCAAATACCACACGCATCAAAATATTAATAGCCAAGGAAAAACTTATCATTATGTATATGACTTTGCCTGGATGGAATTTTCTAACGATGAAATCTTGGTAGTGAGGCAGCCTTTAAAAACAAAAAAATAATTTTAAATTTGCAAAATCATCAATTTATACACATAACACTAAAATATAAAGTTTTTGACTGTAGATAATGAGGGATGTCTTAATTTATAAAAATACAACAGCACAAAGAAAAAGTTTTAATATACAATTAAGTGCATAAAAACCAAAAGGACAAAATCTTTTAAATTGATTTTGTCCTTATTAGTATTAAAAAACTTTAATATTAATAAAAAAGTTTATTCCTCAACCAAAACCCATTCACCTTTCGCTATTAAAGGTTCGGCTTGTTTGTACTTTAAAGTTTTGTTTTCACCATTCATAATGTGCTTGATAGTTACACGATCGTTACGTCCAATTTTTGGTTTATCACGCACAATAGTTTCAACCACTTCTTGCTGGCGTTGTGTGTTACCGGCTGCTCTGTTTTGTGCAGAACGCTCATCAAGATTAGGGATTTCTTCTTTTTCTATATTCAGTTTTTCCTGCTTTCTTGCTCTTGCTTCTTGAATAGTGTCTTGTGTTTCTTGAGGTAATTCACCTTTAAATAAGAATGAAATAACATCTTTATTCACTTCGTCAATCATGGCTTTAAACAATTCGAACGACTCAAACTTATAGATTAATAAAGGGTCTTTTTGCTCATGTACCGCCAATTGAACCGACTGTTTTAGCTCGTCCATTTTACGTAAATGCGTTTTCCAAGCATCATCAATAATGGCAAGTGTAATGTTCTTTTCAAAATCGTTAATTAATTGCTTACCGTTAGTTTCATAAGCTTTTTCAAGATCTGTAACTACATTTAAACTTTTAACACCATCTGTAAATGGAACAACAATACGTTTAAATTTATCACGTTGCGTTTCATATACATTTTTAATAACAGGAAAAGCCATATCTGCATTTCTAGCCATTTTATCTTTGTAATGATCAAAAGCAGCTTTGTATATTTTTGAGGTAATCTCTTGAGCCGAAAGTTTTCCAAATTCCGCTTCAGTAATAGGCGAACTCATTGAGAAATAACGAATCAATTCAAACTCGAAGTTTTTAAAATCGTTAGCACCTTTATTAGTTTCAGCAATGCCTTCAGATGTGTCGAAAATCATGTTTGCTAAATCGACACGTAAACGTTCACCATTTAAAGCATTGTAACGACGCTTGTAAACCACCTCACGTTGCGCGTTCATAACATCATCATATTCTAATAATCGCTTACGAACACCAAATTGGTTTTCTTCAACTTTTTTCTGTGCACGCTCAATAGATTTAGAAATCATAGAATGCTGAATCACTTCGCCTTCTTTTAATCCCATTTTATCCATCATTTTAGCAATACGCTCCGATCCAAATAAACGCATTAAGTTATCTTCTAACGAAACATAAAACTGTGAGCTTCCCGGATCTCCTTGACGACCAGCACGCCCACGTAACTGTCTATCAACACGACGCGAATCATGACGCTCTGTACCTACAATGGCTAATCCGCCAGCTTTTTTAACTTCTTCAGATAATTTAATATCGGTACCACGACCAGCCATATTGGTTGCAATGGTTACCTGTCCTGCATTACCAGCTTCGGCAACAATATCGGCTTCACGCTTATGTTGTTTTGCATTTAAAACGTTGTGCGGTATTTTACGAATGCTTAGCATTTTACCTAGTAACTCAGAAATCTCAACAGACGTTGTTCCAATTAATACCGGACGGCCAGCTTGCGATAGTTTTGTTACTTCTTCAATAACCGCATTGTATTTTTCACGTTTGGTTTTATAAACTAAATCTTCTTTGTCATCACGAGCAATAGGGCGGTTTGTTGGTGTTTCAAGAACATCTAACTTGTAGATTTCCCAGAACTCTCCTGCCTCAGTTAATGCTGTACCGGTCATACCAGATAGTTTACGGTACATTCTAAAGTAATTCTGTAAGGTTACCGTTGCAAACGTTTGTGTGGCATCTTCAATTTTTACATTCTCTTTTGCTTCAATGGCTTGGTGTAAGCCATCAGAGTAACGACGACCATCCATAATACGTCCCGTTTGCTCATCAACAATCATGACTTTATTGTCCATCACCACGTACTGCGTGTCTTTTTCAAATAAAGCATAAGCTTTTAGTAATTGACTTAGCGTATGGATACGCTCAGATTTAATACCAAATTCTTTAAATAAATCTTCTTTAAGATTGGCTTCCTCTTCTGCCGAAAGTCCTTTTTCTTCTATTTTAGCAACCTCAATACCAATTTCTGGTAAGATGAAGAAATCTGGGTTGTCTTTTCCAGAAATATATTCAACACCTTTATCGGTTAACTCAACTTGATTATTTTTTTCTTCAATCACGTAATACAAATCCGCGTCAATCTTTGGCATTTCGCGGTTGTTGTCTTGCATGTAAAAGTTTTCAGTTTTCTGTAAAAGTTGCTTAACACCTTCTTCAGATAAAAACTTAATTAAGGCTTTGTTTTTAGGAATACCACGATATACTTGTAAAAGTTTAAAACCACCTTCTTTAGTATCACCATCCTTAATTAATTTTTTAGCTTCTGCTAAAACACCTGTTAAATATTTGCGTTGTACCGAAACAATATCGTCAACTTTAGGTTTTAATTCTGTAAACTCATGGCGGTCACCTTTTGGAATTGGACCAGAAATGATTAACGGTGTACGCGCATCATCAACTAAAACAGAATCTACTTCATCTACAATAGCATAGTGGTGTGGGCGCTGTACTAAATCGTCTGGCGAGTGTGCCATGTTATCACGTAAATAATCAAAACCAAATTCGTTATTTGTACCATATGTAATATCGGCATTATAAGCTTTTCTACGTGCATCAGAGTTTGGTTGGTGGTAATCAATACAATCTACACTTAAACCATGAAACTCAAAAATAGGAGCCATCCACGCGCTATCACGTTTTGCTAAGTAATCATTAACAGTTACTAAATGTACACCTTCACCAGATAAAGCATTTAAATACACAGGTAAGGTAGCCACTAAGGTTTTCCCTTCACCCGTTTGCATTTCGGCAATTTTACCTTGGTGCATCGCAATACCACCAATTAACTGCACATCATAATGTATCATGTCCCAGGTAATAGGTTTTCCAGCGGCATCCCAAGAATTTGCCCAAACGGCTTTGTCGCCATCTAAAACTACGTTTTCTTTCTCTCCAGAAATAATTCTGTCAAACTCATTTGCAGTAACAGTAATCGATGTGTTGTTTGTAAAACGTTTTGCTGTTTCTTTTACCACAGCATAAGCTTCAGGTAAAATGTCGTTTAAAACGTCTTCTGTAATTTTATATGCTTCGTCCTTTAAACCATCAATTTGCTCATAAATGTCTTCACGTTTATCAATATCTTCAGTAGCTTCAGCTTCTTGCTTTAAATCAGCCATTTGCTTGGTAACTCCTGCATTTGCTTCGGCTATTTTCGCCTTAAACTCAGTTGTTTTAGCTCTTAGCTCATCATGACTTAAAGCTTCTAGAGCAGCCTCGAAAGTTTTAATTTTATTAACTAATGGCGATGCCGCTTTTACGTCTTGCTTGGCTTTATCGCCAACAAATATTTTTAATACAGAATTTAAAAAACTCATGAGTGTAATTTTATATGTTTTATCTAGGCTTGTCCTAGGTTTATGTTGTTACTGTTAACGCCCTTTTAAAAGGCATTCAAAGATACATTTTGTTAAGCATCCTTGCACAATTTAGAACAAAAAAAAAGCCTCAAATCGAGACTTTTTAACTATTCTTTATGCTTTATTTAATATTCATCTTCATTCCAGAGGTAATCCTCATCGGTAGGATAGTCAGACCAGATTTCTTCAATAGAGTCATAAGAGTCTCCTTCATCTTCAATAGATTGTAAGTTTTCAACAACCTCTAAAGGTGCTCCTGTTCTAATAGCGTAATCTATTAATTCGTCCTTTGTTGCTGGCCAAGGGGCATCACTTAAATAAGATGCTAATTCTAATGTCCAATACATTTCTTTGTGTGTTTATTTTTTGCAAAAATAATTTTTTAGTTTAAACAGACAAGAAAAAAATGAATTATTTAATCATTAATTATAAGAACGTATCTTTTTGTACTCTAAACCCTTGCAATTATTCCTGCGGGTTAATAATATGTAGCAAACTTAATTTAGTGGTCACTTCTAGTAATTCCAATATTTTTTCAGAATTGTATCAAAAAGTGGGCGTTACCACAAGGGTCGGGCTTTTCGCTATATCTTTTCTGCCGAAAAAGCAAAAAAGGATGCCGCTGCAATCCCTAACGCAATTCACGTTTTCAATTCAAAATCAAGTTAAATAAGAAACTTGAAAAGATTCGAGTAAGCACTTCAAGCTTTTTTAATTCTTTTCCGGAACCCACTTAATTTCATTCGCTTGCAAATCAAATGACAACTTTCGTGCCAATACAAAAAGATAGTCAGAAAGACGGTTTAGATAGGTTAGTGCATTCGCTTCAAAAGGTTCTATTTCATTAAGTGAAGATGCTAAACGTTCCGCTCTGCGGCACACACAACGTGCTATGTGACAGAATGACACCGTTTGATGCCCACCAGGAAGCACAAAATGCGTCATTGGGGGTAGCGCCTCATTCATACTATCCATTTCTTGTTCTAATAGCGCAATATCTTTTGCAGAAATCTTTTCTATGTTTAAACGTTCTTTTCCGTTTTTTAAAACAGCTTTTTCTGGATCGGTAGCTAGAATAGCCCCTACTATAAAGAGTTTGTCTTGAATGTTAATAATTAAATTTTTATAATGCTCATTAATATCTTGGTCGCGAATTAAACCCAAATGCGAGTTTAACTCATCCACCGTGCCATAACTTTCAATTCTTATATGGTGTTTTGGTACCCGAGTACCACCAAATAATGCGGTAGTGCCTTTGTCACCTGTTTTAGTGTAAATTTTCATACCACGAAGTTATAGTATTTTTAAGAGTTTTACAAAGACTATTAAGCTGTAATTTGTTGATATCTTCTTTATAAATTACGATATATAGATTTTAATTGTAAGTATTTTATTAAATGATTAATTTAAATTTGTTCTAGCTTTTAATAAACACTTATTATGAAAAAAACAACTTTACTATTTGCCTTTTTAACGTTCTCATTTTTTGTTAAAGCGCAATCTTATATCGGGTTTTTATCAGATAATTACAGCGGTGTTCACGGTGTAATTTCAAACCCTGCTAATATTACCGACTCCCGTTTTAAAACAGATATAAATCTTGGAGGTGCTAGTTTGTTTGGGAGCAACGACTATTTTGGTATCAACATTTTAGATGCAACAAAAGATGGTTATAGTTTCGATATAGAATCCAAAAAACATCCAAAAGACAATAATTATGCAGCCACAAATACAGATGTACTTGGGCCATCATTTATGTTTAATCTTTCCAAAAATAGTTCTATCGCTATTTTTTCTAGAGCTAGAGCTTTTGTAAATGCTAATGGCGTTAGTGGCGCATCTATTGAATCTTTAGATGATGATACAACAGATAATTATAGCTTTAATGAAGAAGACATGCACGTTTTAGGACATTCATGGGCAGAGTTTGGTGTAACTTATGCACGAACGCTTTTAAATAAAAACAAACACTTTATAAAAGGAGGTGTTTCGTTAAAATATTTACAAGGGCTTGGTAGTGTTTTTGGCTTAGGCAGAGACGTTTCTATAGAATATGATGCCGATGGAACAGATCTTGGTGGCGGTGAAACCACAGGAAGTATAAATTCTACAGGGCACTTAACTTTTGCGCGTTATGCAGATTTTGATAATGATGATTACGATTATAAAACCCCAGATAATGCAACTGGTTTTGGGGTAGATTTAGGCTTTGTTTATGAGTTGAGACCAAAACATGCAAATTATAAACCTAACGATTCTACTAGCTATAGTTTTAAAGATAAAAATAAATACAAATTAAAAATAGGGGTATCTGTAACAGATATTGGTTTTATTGAATATAAGGACGGGATAAAAGAAGCTTATGATATTTTTAATACCAATGTAAACGAAAATCAATTTGAAGCAGCAGAAGATTTTAGTGAAGCTTTAAATACATTTTATACGCTTACTAATGCTGCAACTGGATATAAAATAGATTTACCAACAGCATTACATGTTAATGTAGATTGGAGTTTAAACGAAAAATTTTATTTAAACTTGAATACCGATTTTTCTTTAATGTCTAAAGACAGAATAACCGCAAATCGCGTTTCAAATATGGTCTCGTTTACGCCGCGTTACGAGAGTAAATGGTTCAGCTTTTATATGCCCTTAAGCGTTGTAGAGAATAACGGTTTTAGAATGGGAGCAGGCTTAAGAGCAGGGCCGTTATATGTGGGTTCAGGCTCTGTAATTTCTGCATTTTCAAGCAATAATAGTAGACAGGCAGATGCTTATGCAGGTTTAAAAATTCCTATTTACCAAAATGCGCCAAAAGATAGAGATGGAGATGGCATTATTGATAAACTAGACGATTGTCCTAAAGTGGCTGGTCCAGCAATAAATAATGGTTGCCCGGTTGAAGATAAAGATGAAGATGGCATTTTAGATGATGTTGATGAGTGTCCAGAAATAGCAGGTCCAGAAGAAAATAAAGGTTGTCCTTGGGGCGATAAAGATCAAGATGATATTAAGGATAATGAAGATGATTGTCCTGAAGAAGCTGGTCCAATAGAAAATAAAGGCTGCCCCTGGCCAGATAAAGATGGAGATGGTGTTTTAGATAAAGACGATGATTGTATTAATCAAATTGGTTCGGTTGCAAATAATGGATGTCCGGAAGCGGTTATTCAAAAACTTCAAAAAGATCTAAATAATTATGCTAAAATAATTTTGTTTAACCCTGGAAAAGCGACTATTAAAGCTGAATCTAATAAAGTGCTGTCTGATATTATTGCAATTTTAAACAAGTACCCTAATGCCAAATTTATTATTGAAGGGCATACGGACAGTATTGGTAGTTATGAGTCTAATTTAATATTATCTGAAAAACGAGCTTTTGCCGTTAAAAGATTTTTAATTGAAAATTTTGTTGACTCATCAAGGTTAACAGCCATAGGATTTGGAGAAACAAAGCCAGTTGCAACAAATATGTACAAAGCTGGTAGAGCGCAAAATAGAAGGGTGGAAATTAATTTAGTGAAATAGAAAAAAAATATAAACTTAGTAGTGTTTTAAGCCTCAATATACTTTTATGTTGAGGTTTGCTTTTTCTAAATTCGTATTTTAAAATGTTCTTTTACTTGTTCGCTTCTAAAGAAAACAAAGCCCCAGAAAAAAGTATCTATTGTAACCGTTACTTTAGGGTGCGATTTAATAATTTCCCAAGCTTCAGTCATGCCTTTAGACCAATAAATATCGTCAAAAATAAAAACGGAATCATTATTTGCAGTTTGTAGGAGTGTTTCGAAATACTCAAGTGTAGCGGCTTTTTGGTGGTTACCATCAAAGAAAACGAGATCGAATTGGTTTGTGCATAGTTTTTCAATGGCATTATTAAAATCATCTGTAATTAAAGAGATGTTTTTTGTGAGATTATTTTTTAATTGTGTTTTTGTGAAATTTGAAGTTTCTGTACAACCTTCAATAGAAGTGATTTTTGCTTCTGGGTTTCCTAAACTCAAAGCCTGTGTTGCTATACCTAAAGATGTGCCAAGTTCTAAAACGTTTTTGGATTTAAAATAGTGCATCACTCTATAAAGTAGTTTAGCGCGTTTATTGGTTGTACCCGCATTTTTTGCAATTTTAGAAACCAATCGCTCTTGTTGCTTCATGACTTGAGAGCCCGCACCTAAATCGGTTACTTTAATTTTAGTGTCGTTTTTTAGAATTGATTTCCTGTAGTTTGAAATGATTCTGTAATCTTCATGATGGGTTTTATCATAAAAACATTTAGTCACCAAATTATAAACAAAAGGTGAGTGGACACCGTGTTGATTGGTGGACTTAAACAAGAATTTTATATACTGAAAAGCTTGATAAAACATAAATTACTCTTCTAGTTTAGAAGATAATTCAAACCAACGTTCCTCTTTAGTTTCAATGGTATCTATGATTTTTTGTAAATCATCAGATAATTTGTTGATCTCATCTTGAGTTAAATCAGGATTGTTGAACTTGCTTTCTAATTCTTTTTTATCAAATGCTAACGAATTTAGCTTGCTTTCAATGTTTCTTAATTCTTTTTCTTCATTAAAAGAAAGTTTAGAAGCTTCGTTTTGTTTCCAAGATTGTTTGTCTTTTTTGTCTTCTGCTGTAGTTGTATTCGATATTACAGGCTGACTATCTTCGTAAACCCTATAATCTGTGTAATTTCCAGGAAAATCTTCAATTACACCTTCACCTCTAAAAACGAAAAGGTGATCAATTACTTTATCCATGAAATAGCGGTCGTGAGATACTACAATAACACAGCCTGGAAAATCTAATAGAAAACTTTCTAGAACATTAAGGGTTACAATGTCTAAGTCGTTAGTTGGCTCATCAAGAATTAAAAAATTTGGATTCTGAATTAAAACGGTACATAAATATAAGCGTTTACGTTCGCCACCACTTAGTTTTTCAACAAAATCATATTGTTTTTTTCTGCTAAAAAGAAAACGTTCCAATAATTGCTGGGCACTAATTTGTTTGCCTTTTTTTAATGGAATATAATCGCCAAACTCTCTAATTACATCTATAACTTTTTGTTCTGGTTTTATGGTAATACCATTTTGAGTGTAATACCCAAATTTTACAGTATCTCCTTTTATAACTTTTCCCGAATCTGGCTGGGCAGTTTGGGTTAAAATATTTAAAAAGGTAGTTTTGCCAGTTCCGTTTTTACCAATAATACCAACACGTTCTCCTTTTTTAAAAGTATACTCAAAGGCATCAAGTATAGTTTTGTCTTTAAAAGCTTTAGACACTTTATGGAATTCTAAAATTTTACTTCCTAAACGTTCCATGTTTAATTCTAACTGTACTTCATGGTCGTTTCTTCGTTGGTGTGCGCGGTGTTTAATGTCGGCAAAATCGTCAATTCTAGATTTAGACTTTGTTGTTCTTGCTTTTGGCTGGCGACGCATCCAAGTTAATTCCTTTTTGAATAGCTGTTTGGCTTTTCCGGTTTCTACAGCCTCACGCTCAATTCTAGCGTCTCGTTTTTCGAGATAATACGAGTAGTTTCCTTTGTAACTATAAAGTGTTCCTTCATCCAATTCTATAATCTCATTACACACACGCTCTAAGAAATAACGGTCGTGAGTTACCATAAAAAGGGTGATGTTTTCTTTAGCAAAAAAGGCTTCTAACCATTCAATCATTTCTAAATCTAAATGGTTTGTTGGCTCGTCTAGAATTAGTAAATCGGGTTTGTTAATTAAGGCATTAGCTAGTGCTAAACGTTTTTTTTGTCCACCAGAAAGCACACTTACTTTTTGATTTAAATCTTCAAGTTTTAATTTAAAAAGTATTTGTTTGTATAGCGTTTCGAAATCCCATGCTTGATGGCGTTCCATGGCGTCAAAAGCAGATTGGTAAGTGTCAGTATCTTCTGGATTTAATAGTGCTTTTTCGTAATTCGAAATAATTTTTAAAATAGGGCTGTCACTAGCAAAAATTGTTTCTTCAACGGTTAAAGATTTATCGAATTTTGGGTCTTGAGATAAGAAGGATACTTTTATATCTTTCCTGTAAATTACTTCACCAGAATCTGCAGCATCATCACCAGATAAAATATTTAAAATAGAGGTTTTTCCTGTTCCGTTTTTAGCTACAAAAGCTATCTTCTGGTCTTTGTGTACACTAAAAGAAATGTCTTTGAATAGTGTTAGTTCCCCGTAGGATTTAGATATGTTTTCAACTGTTAAATAATTCAAGAGTATATGTTTTTTGCAAATAACGGACAAAAAACCAAAAATATCGTTATAAGTTTTATACTTCAATGCGAAAACTTATATTTGTGATAAATCAATTTGCCTTAATATGAAGAGTTATTTCCTAGTTGCTTTTATATTTGTTAGTGTGTTTTTTACTTCGTGTATAACGAATAAAGATGTTGTTTATTTACAAGATAAGGGTGATGTGGATTCTAGCGAATTAGTTCTTACAGAATTACCTAAACCATATAAAGTTCAAGTTAATGATATTTTAAGTATTAATGTAAAGGCTTTAGATCCAGAACTTGTTGGAATATTTAACCCGGTTGGTGATGATAGTGCTTCAGAACAAAGTCAAGCTGCTTTGTATTTTAATGGTTTTACCATAGATATGCATGGTAATATAGAGTTTCCAATTTTAGGAGAAATTAATGTTTTAGGCTTTACCATTGATGAGATTGAAGATAAGGTTAAAAGTGAACTATTAAAACAATATTTTAAAGAAGATGCCGAATTGTTTGTAACAGTAAATTTAGCAGGGTTAAGATATACTGTAACAGGTGAAGGAGCGGGCGGTGTTTATACTTTATTTCAAGATCGTGTTAATATTATTGAAGCACTAGCAAACGCGGGAGATTTGTCTGATACAGCAGATAGGAAGGATATTTTGATAGTTAGGCAATATCCTGGAGGACAGAAAATTCATCATATTGATTTAACAGATATTAAGGCTATGCAATCTCCATATTATTATATACAACCAAATGATATTATTTTAATTAAGCCGTTAAAAAGAAAATCCTTAGGTGCGGGTCAAACAGCAATGCAAAATATAACTACTATTGCTTCAATTTTATCAGTACTTGTCTCTACGTATTTCTTAACCAAAAATCTATAAATTTTATTAGACTAAACTATGGAAGAGGAATTCGAAATTGCAGAGTCACATTCCCAAGCTTCATTTGACGTTAAAGCATTTTTAATAAGGGTTTTAAGTTACTGGAAACTCTTTTTGTTATTTATTGGTGTTGGTGTTTTTATTGTATATCAACAAAATATAAGAAAACAACAATCTTATAGATTAGGGACACAGATTTCGATAGAAGAAGAATCTAATCCATTATTTACGTCTACCACAAGTTTAACCTTTAATTGGGGCGGAGTTTCAGGTAAAGTACAAACTATAATAACTTCTTTAAGGTCTCGATCCATTCATGAGAAAGTGGTAGATAACCTTCAGTTCTATATTACATATTTAAAACAATCTAGATTTAGGAAAGATGATATTTATAGAGCTTCACCTGTAAGGATTAATTTAATACAAAATACAAATCAAGTATTAAACCACCCGATTAAAATTACAATTCTTGAAAACAATAAATTTCAATTATCCGTAAATTTTGAATCAAATTTAGCCAAAACGCAGAATTATGATACTAAAAAAAGGGCTAATCTCGATGTTTCTATAGGAGAGTATAGTAAGCAATTCACTTTAGGGGATAGCATAAGTCTGCCATTTATTAATGGTGTTATTTATGTTGAAGAAGATCGCAAACCTAATGTTAATGATGAATTTTTTATAAAATTTTCTGATTTTGATGCTGTTGTTGCTAAATATAGAAATAAATTAGTAATCGATAACCCTAGAAATTCCCCTACACTTAATTTAAGTATAGTAGATGTAAATAAGGGGAAAATTGTGGATTATTTAAATGAAACTGTTTCTGTTTTAAGTGAAGACCAATTAAATAGAAAAAATCAATTTGTTACTAACACTATAGAATTTATTGATAACCAGTTGGATCGAGTGAAATCTCAATTAACTTTAAATGCAGACTCTTTAAATAATTACAAGCAGAAGAATAGAATATTTGATTTAACTAATGAAAGTACGACCATAAACGCTAAATTATCTACTTTAGAATCAAGTAAAGATGACATAAATAGAAAATTAGCTTATTATAATAGCTTAGAGACCTATTTAAAAACAAGTAACACATTTACAGATGTTCCTGCGCCTTCAATCTCAGGAATTGATGAGGGAAATATAATTTCTAACATTTCTAAAATAAATGCACTTTCAGTTCAAAAGTCTAAGTATGGGGCAACCGTTCGAAAAGATGCAACCATTTTTTCAGATATTAATCGAGAAATAGAAGGACTAAAATTAGTGCTGTTAGAAAATATTAATTCGGCTAATACCGAAATAAGAAGGGAGTTGCAAATTATTAATAATAAAATAGCTATAGAGGACGGGAAGATTAGAAAATTACCTAAGGCTCAACAAAAGTTATTTGATATTCAAAGGCAATATACTTTAAGTGAAAAAACTTATAATACTTTTTTAGCTAAACGTGGAGAAGCAGATATTATTAAGTCGGCTAGTGTTTCAGATATAGTAATTATAGACCCTGCGAAAGATACTGGAGCAACTCCAATAGACTTAAAGTTAAGTTCTAGATATTTATTTGCTATAATTGGAGGTATTCTTCCTCCTTTTATGTTAGCATTTTTACTTACGTTTTTAGATAATAAATTGCATAACCCACAAGTATTAGAAAAGCTATCTAGTATTCCTTTATTAGGGGTGGTAGGTAAAAATAATTTAGACAATAATATGGTGGTTCATTTAAAACCAAAATCGACTATAGCCGAAGGTTTTCGGTCTATTAGGTCTAGTCTACAATATTTTTATAAAAAGAATAATCTTGAAGGCTCCAAAACGGTTATGGTAACATCATCGGTTAGTGGCGAGGGTAAAACGTTTTGTTCTATTAACATAGCGACTGTATTAGCCATGAGCGGTAAAAAGGCTGTTTTAGTAGGGTTGGATTTAAGAAAACCTAAAATTTTCGGTGATTTTGAAATAGAAAATGATGTGGGCGTGGTTAATTATTTAATAAGGCAAAAGGAAATTAATGACGTTATCCAGAAAACAAAAGTGACTAATTTAGATGTTATTACATCAGGTCCTATTCCTCCAAACCCATCAGAGTTATTGATGAGTGATAAAATGGATGAAATGATGCATTATTTAAAACAAAATTACGATTATATTATTTTAGATACACCTCCCATAGGCCTTGTTGCTGATGCACTAGAACTAACTGAATATGCCGATGCCACAATATACGTTGTACGACAAGATTACACTAAAAAAGGCATGCTTAACTTAATTAATACTAAATATAGCAAAGGAGAAATTGAGAACTTAAGTTTTGTTTATAATGGGTATAATCAAAAAGGTAAATACGGTTACGGTTATGGTTATGGTTACGGTTATGGTTACGGTTATGGTAGTTATGGAAATGGCTATAATGATGACGACGATTCTAGTAATAAAACAATTTTAAATAAAATTAAAACGTTTTTTAAATAGTTAGTTAAAAATTTAAAGTGTTAAATTAAAAAGATATTATATTGAATACTAAAAATAATGATTGGCTTTATACTATTTCTCCAAAGCAAAAATTAATTCATTTAAATTTTAGTGAAATTTGGAGATATAAGGATCTTTTATTTTTGTTTGTTAAGAGAGATGTAATTACTCAGTATAAACAGACTATTTTAGGTCCATTGTGGTACTTTATTCAACCTCTGTTTACTGGAATTATATTTACCCTTATTTTTAATAATTTGGCAGCAATTCCTACAGGTAATGGTATACCGCCTTTTTTGTTTAATCTAGCAGGAATTACGTCTTGGAATTATTTTAGTACATGCCTTACAGGAACTAGTAACACTTTTACGGCTAACCAAGGTATTTTTGGTAAAGTGTATTTCCCAAGAGTTATTACGCCGCTTTCTGTGGTGTTTTCTAACCTTTTAAAGTTTGGAATTCAACTATTAGTTTTTATTTGTTTCTATTTATATTTTGTGTTTTTTACAACAAAAGCAGCTAATGCCATTCCTCAATTTGCAATTGTATTTTTACCAGTATTAATATTGTTTATGGGCTTGTTTGGATTGGGAATAGGTATGATAATTTCTTCCATGACTACAAAATATAGAGACCTTACATTTTTAGTAGGTTTTGGTGTTCAATTATTAATGTATGGTTCTGCTGTAATGTATCCCTTATCTTATTTTAAAGAAAAAGTTCCGGAATACTCATGGTTAGTAGAATATAATCCAATGACAATAATAATTGAGTTGTTCAGGCATATGACTTTAGGTGTTGGTGATTTCTCTATATTTAAAATTCTGTATGTTGGTGTAGCAGTAATTTTAATCTTTTCTTTAGGGTTAATAATTTTTAATAAAACGGAAAAAACCTTTATAGATACCGTTTAGTATGAAAAAGAAAGATATTATCTTAAAAGTAGAAAATATTTCTAAACAATACCGTTTAGGGCTTGTTGGTACCGGAACCATTAGCCATGATTTAAATAGGTGGTGGTCAAAAATAAGGGGTAAAGAAGACCCTTATCTAAGAGTAGGAGAAGCAAATGATCGTACTTTCACAGGAAACTCCGAATATGTTTGGGCACTAAAAGACATTGATTTTGAAGTGGAACGCGGTGAAGTTTTAGGAATTATTGGTAAAAATGGAGCAGGTAAATCTACGTTATTAAAAATACTTTCTAAAGTTACAGGGCCAACCACAGGAAATATAAAGACTAAAGGGCGTATTGCCTCATTGTTAGAGGTAGGAACTGGATTTCATGGTGAAATGACAGGTCGTGAAAATATTTATTTAAATGGTGCTATTTTAGGTATGACTAAAAAGGAAATAGCCTCCAAAATAGATGAAATTATTGATTTTTCTGGATGCGAACGTTATATCGATACACCAGTAAAACGTTATAGTTCTGGTATGACAGTAAGGTTGGCCTTTGCTGTAGCGGCCTTTTTAGAACCAGAAATTTTAGTTATTGATGAGGTGTTGGCTGTTGGAGATGCTGAATTTCAAAAGAAAGCTATTGGTAAAATGCAAGATATTTCTAGAGGAGAGGGGCGTACCGTTTTATTTGTTAGTCATAATATGGCGGCAGTTAAAAATTTATGTACACGTGCTATTGTTTTAGAAAAAGGAAGTTCTACTTTTGAAGGTGATGTGGATGATTGTATAGAGTATTACATATCTAACAATGCAAATAAAAAAACAACCCTATCTTACTTTGCAGAAGAAGATGAATGTATTTTACAGAAAATTGAAATTGAAAATAAATTAATAGCTTCTGGAAAAGACTTGAAATTTAGTTTTAAATTAAATTTAGAAGCGATTAAATCAACAAATATCCATCTTGGTATTTATAATTTTAATGACGAAAAAATATTACATCTCTCTTCAGAGTATTTTAATAAAGGATATATAAACGCTACTAGTGAAATTTTAAATTGCGAAATAGAAAAAAACCCACTTACTCAAGGTTTATATTACGTAAATGTTGGAGTGGTAAGTGATAAAGTGGAGGTTGAGCGATTAAAAAAATGTTTGGTATTTGAAGTTTTGAATAGCGATTTTTTTAATAGCGGAATCATTTTAAAACCATCAGCTTTAAAAGCTAAAGCATTAGCGCAATACAATTGGTACTAGATTATGACTAAAATAGCCCATTTTGGAACCTTTGATGTTGATAATTATGGAGATTTGCTTTTCCCTCATATTGCAGAATTCAGGTTGCCAAACCAGGAATGGGAACATATTTCGCCTACAGATAACCTAACTATTTTTAAGGATAGTAAACCAATTATTTCGTTTAAAAATGCTCAAAAAAATAAGTTTAAGGCGGTTATAATTGGTGGAGGAAATATTCTACACCTGTTACCTAACAATATTACAGTTTATAATAATATCGTAGGATTTTCGTATGCTAATTTATGGATTGGTGCAGCCAAAATAGCTATAGAACAGAAAATTCCATATCTTTTTAATGCTCCAGGAATATCGAGAAATTTTAAAGGATATTTACAAAATAAGGTTGCAACCAAAACCTTCAGTAATTCTAATTATGTTGCTTTTAGAGAGAAATTTAGTAAGCAAATAGCAACCAATGCTGCAAACGATAATTTAAATTTTAGAAATAGCATTTCTGTAGTTCCAGATTCGGCATTCGATATTGATAAATTATGGCCATTGGGTTCCAAAAAAAAATCCAATTACATAACTGTAAATTTAAATTCAAGATACCACAGTCCAATAAAAGAAACGGCAAAAAGTTTAGATACTTTAAGTGGTGAGTTAAAAATGCCAATTAAATTAATTATTATTGGCGACTGCCATGGTGATAAAGCCTTTACAAAGATGGTGTCTGAGTTTATGGAAACGAAGCATGACATTGTTGAATCCGACAGTTTAAAAAAAATAGCTCATACTATTGGTAATGGAAATTATTTTTTTGGTTCGTCTATGCATGCATTTATTACCGCTTTGGCTTATGGTGTTTCGGCATTTTTAATACTTAAAAACAAGCCATTGCATAAGTTTAAAGGCCTATTAGAAATAGCGGAACTTAATACAGATGTTGTTTGCGACTCTTTTGAAAATGTTTTAAACTGCATAGAGAAACCAGCGCTTTTATCAGATCAAGTTAAATTAAACATTAATACTGCTCTAAATAAACACTGGGAGCAAATTAATAAAGTAATACAAAACAATGAAAATCCAGGGTTTAGCCTTTATATTCTTTATTTTGAAAAGTTATTAAGTTTAAATTATAAATTTAATAGAATATTAAACAAGTTTAAATAAGAAAAAATGACTACTTATATAATCATTGTTAGTTATAACGGAATGAAATGGCTAGAAAAATGCCTAAATAGCTGTGGAGATTATAATGTTATAGTTGTTGATAATGCTTCTACAGATAATTCTGTTTCTTTTATAAAAAAGCAATACTCTCAGATTACATTATTAGAGCAAAAAGCAAATTTAGGTTTTGGTCAAGCTAATAACTTAGGAATAACTTATGCCTTAAATAAAGGTGCCGATTATGTTTTTTTATTAAACCAAGATGCTTATTTAAAATCAAATACAATATCCGAGTTAATTAAGGTTCATAAAAACAATTCTGAATATGCGATTTTAAGTCCTATTCAATTAAATGGTGAAGGCAATAAATTAGACAGAAATTTTTCTAAATATTTAAAATACGATTATAATAACTTTTTTCATTTTGATGCAATTACAAAAAACTTATCTGAAATTTACCTAGTGCCTTTTGTTAACGCTGCTAGTTGGTTAATTCCTAAGAATACATTATTAAAAGTTGGCGGTTTTGATCCCCTTTTTTTTCATTACGGTGAAGATGATAATTATTGCCAAAGGTTAAGATATCATAAACTAAAAGTTGGCATTGTTCCTCATACTTTTGTAATGCATGACCGCGAATTTGAACAAAAAGGTATTGATACTAAAACTTCAAAATACAAGGAATGGATGTATAAGTTAAATTGGGCAAATGTAAATTTAAACAATCATTCAGAAGCGATAAAGCAACGTATTAAAGAACTAAAAAATTCAAGAATCAACTATTTACTAAAGTTTAATTTAGGAGGTGTTAAACAATGTAATACAGAGATGCAATTAATAAAAAGTATTTCTAAAAGAATAAATAAAAGTAGAAATACAAACAAAACCTTAGGTAAACATTATATTTAAAATGGAAAGCCCACTTGTATCCATTATTATACCAACATATAATAGAGCTCATTTAATTGGTGAAACACTAAACTCAATATTAGAGCAAACTTACACCAATTGGGAGTGCATTGTTGTAAATGACCATAGTACAGACCAAACTGAATCTATTGTAAATAGTTTTACAAAAAAAGATAATAGGTTTGTATATTATAAGCTGCCAGAAGGCTTTTTAAAAGGAGGTAATGGAGCTAGGAATTACGGTTTTAAATTAAGTAAAGGAGAATATATAAATTGGATTGACGATGATGATGTTTTGCTTAAAGATTTTTTATTAACTAAGGTAAAAGCATTTAAAACTAATATAAATTTTATAATAGGATCACACTATATAACTGATACAGATTTAAATATTTTAAAAACTGAAAGTTTAATTGAAGAAACATACTTGTTCAAAGATTATTTATTGTGGAAATTAAAGTTTATTACAAATTCTGTGCTCTTTAAAAGAGATTTTTTAAATGATAAAAAGTTATTTAATGAAAAACTAACTAGAGGGCAAGAAACAGAATTTTTTACACGAATTTTTTTTAAAATACCTAAAACCTCATACATTATAATAGATAAACCATTATTTTTATATAGGCAACATATTAAAAGTAAAAGTAGTTTAAACTCAAATTATATTAAGAGTTATAAAGAATCTACGAGTTACACCTCAATAGAGATTTTAAAAAAAAGTGTAGAATTAAATGATTTGGAGTTAAGTAAATCGTATTATTATTCTTTAATAGACGATTTTTTTAGAAGTTTAGAGCATAATCATATTACTAATTCTAAATATATTTTAAAAAATTTGATAGCTATTTTCCAATTTAAAAATAAAAATCTAGCGGCAGAATTTAGGTTATTTGGTAATCTATTTATAATATTTTCGCGAGGGATATATAAAATAGAAAAACGTTGGAAATCGAAACATATCAAAATATAACAAATATGAAGAGCGACGTTACAGTTATAATTCCTTGCTTTAATGATGGTGCGTTTATTTTAGAAGCAGTCAACTCTATATTAGATCAAACCTTAAAAGCTGAAAAAATTATCATTATTGATGATGGTTCGGGAATTGAAACCATAAACGTTTTAAAAGGTATTAAAAATGAACGTATTCAAGTTATATTTCAAGAAAATAAAGGCGTTTGTAAAACAAGAAATACAGCTATAAGCTTAGCAAAAACAAAATATATATTAAACCTTGATGCCGATGATTATTTTGAAAATACATTTATTGAAAAAGCAGTTAAAATATTAAACGGTAATTTAAATATTGGTGTTGTTGGTTGTTATTATAAGACATTTGGCAATAAAAGCTCTGGAAATATTATTAAGCCCACAGGAGGAGAAGTGAAAAATTTTCTATTTAAAAACAATGGGTTGGCTTCATGTTTATTTAGAAAAATATGTTGGGAACAAGCATCTGGATTTGATGAAGCCATGGTTAATGGTTATGAGGATTGGGAGTTTTGGATTTCTGTTTTAAAGAACAATTGGAAAATGCATATTATTGCAGAACCACTTTTTAATTATAGAATAAAAGAAACATCGAGAGATGCTGCGGCCTTTGCTAATCATGATTTAGAACTTAAAACATATATTTTTAATAAGCATAAGCAAATTTATATTGATAATTTTGAGTCTTATATTATGCAATCATTATATGCAACGCACCAATTAAAGAAAAACAATTTCAAAATAAAAGAGACTAAAGAGTTTAAAATAGGTCAAATTATTTTAGCACCTTTTAAATTTTTTAAAAATAAATTCGCAAGCTTAATTAAGTAGTATAAATTTTAATGAATACCAATTCGATTTCTATAATAATACCGTGTTATAACCAAGCTCAGTTTTTGGAGGAAACATTATTATCCGTTTATAATCAAAGCTTACAAAAGGGGTGGGAGTGTATTATTGTAAATGATGGTAGCTCTGATAATACTGAAAAAATAGCCTTAAAATGGGTTGAAAAAGACAAACGTTTCAATTATTTTTTTAAAGAAAATGGCGGTTTATCTAGCGCTAGAAATTTTGGAATAACAAAAGCACAACACAATATAATTTTACCATTAGATTCTGATGATGTTATTGATAAGGATTTAATTAGCCAGGTGCTAACTGCATTTAATAACACCAATGCAGATGTAGTGCATTACAAGATTTTCTTTTTTGGAGAAAAAGAGGGCGCTTATTCATTGCCAAACTATAGTTATAAAACCTTATTATTACAAAACACTTTTATTGCATGTACGCCATTTAAAAAAGAAAATTATTTAAAAATTGGAGGTTACGATGAGCAGCTAAAGTCTTTTGAGGATTGGGATTTATGGATTAGAATGTTAAATGAAAACTCCAAAGTAGTTAAGATAAATAAACCACTTTATTTTTATAGAAAACATAAAATGGGTAGTCTTTCAAATAGTTTTTCAGAATCGCCAAAGCTGTATTTTGAATTATACGATTACATTTATTCAAAAAATAAAGCTATTTATAATACACATTTTAAAAACCCTATTTTAGCATATCAAGAAAATGAGGCGTTATTGCGTTTTAACAATAAGATTAAGAATAATTTTATTTTTAAAACTTATGTTTTTATAAAAAACATTTTTACAAATTAAAAAAAATCTGTTATGATTTCTGTTGTTATAAGAACTAAAAACCAATCAAAAGCATTAGAGTTTTTGTTGACAAATTTAAAAAATCGATACAGTAATGATATAGATGAGGTTATTGTAGTAGATAATCTTTCTGAAGATAACTCTAAAGATATAGCAAATAAGTATAATGCTAGATTTGAAACTATAACAAAATTTAGTTATGGTGGAAGTGCTAATTTTTGCGCAGAAAAAGCAAATAACGATATTATAGTTATTTTTAGCGCACATTCATATCCCGTAAGTCCAGATTTTTTTTCAACCATTAAAAATCAATTCGAACAAAATAAAAATTTAGCAGGAGTAAGGTGTTTACATTCTAGTAACGATTATGAAAATTATATAAAAAATATACCAGCAACTCAGGACCCAAACAAATCGGGATTAATTTTTTCTGGATCAGCATTCAGAAAATCCACTTGGAAAAAAATTAAATTTAACGAAAATGTTCCAACTTTTGAAGATAAAGATTGGACAAAACGTGTTTTAAAAGCAGGCTACGATATAGAGTTTGCTCCAGTAGTTTTTAACTATAGCATTAACCGGAATGATAAACAAAAATTTTTTAGATTTAAAAACGACCTAATAGGTAATTATCAAATTTGGCATACAGAACCAAAATTTAAAAGTGTGGTAAAAGGTACTTTTTTTTCAATAATCCAGGCTTTTAAAGTATTATTTGTGTCCATTTATTACGCATTTAAAAGACTCTTTACTACATTAAATTTTAAACTTAATAAACCTAAAAAGTTTAACTATTAAATTCTTATTATGCGTAAAGGAGCTAACACATCAAAAGAAGAATTAATAGAAGACTCAAGCATTAATCATAGAGTCATAATTCCTTTATATATACCAGTAGAAGAAGGCTATTACAAGGACGCTTTTTCTATTTTTACAATGTGCTTAAACTCGATTCAAAACACATCAATTTACAACTTAAAAATCACGGTTGTAAGCGATGGTTGTTGTGATAGTGTAAATTCTAGGTTGTATGAGCTTTTTCAGAAAAATGCTATCAACGAACTTATAATTGAAAAAGATAATATTGGAAAAATAAATGCTATTTTAAAAGGCCTGCGTACTGTAAATGAGCAATTCGTAACTATAACCGATGCCGATATTTTATTTTTAAAAGAGTGGGACAACCAAGTGTTTAAAGTGTTTTCAGTATTCGAAAAAGCTGCCGTTGTATCACCTATTCCAGTATTTAGAAAGCAACTAAGTTATACAGCTAATATTTGGTTGGATTATTTGTTTTCCAAAGATTTAAAATTTAGAGAGGTTAAGAATCCAAAAGCTTTAGAAATATTTGCAAAAAGTTTAGGTTGGCCTTATCTTGAAGATAAATATAAAGATCTTATCTTGACTTTAAAAAAGAATAATTTTATTGCAGTGGTGAGTGCTGCACATTGTGTAGCAACTTATAAAACAAAATACTTAAAGAATATACCAAAAGAGAATTCGATATATAAATTAGGAGGACATAGCGAAGGCGACTATCTAGATAGTCCTCCATACCAGTTAGACGGTTACAGATTATCTACTTATAATAATTATGCTTATCATTTAGGGAATGAAAAGGAAGACTGGGCGACTTCTGTTTATAACGCTCAAGTTAAAGTAATTGATAAAAAGGATTTGCAAGCTTTCGAAATTTTGGAGCCAGAATTCAAGCCAATTAAATTATTTTTAACAAAAGTTTTTTTAGGATTATTAAAATACAGAAAGACTTATGACTTATTGCTGCTTAAAAAAGGATTGCCTAAGCAGAAGTTGATGAATTTTAGATAAAATTTATTTGATTAAAATCTTATAAATTCAAAATAAATAAAACATAAATTTGAAATTATATTCCAATTGATATATTGATTACTTTAACCTTAACATACAGAAATAGAGACTTAAACATCGTAGAGAAATGTTTAGACTCTTTAAATAAACAAACTTCGAAAGATTTTAAAGTCATTTTGGTTGATTATGGTAGTCACGATAATTTTTCTAAAACTTTAAAAAGCTGTGTAAAAAAATATAGTTTTATTCAACTTGTTTATTGTCCTGTTGAAGGTCAATTATGGAATAAAAGTAGAGCCATAAATATAGCTTTACAACAATGTGATACACCTTATTTTTTAGTAGGAGATATCGATTTAATTTTTCATTCAGATTTTATAGAAACAGCAAATAACTTGGCTTCGGAAGATGTGTATTATTTTAAATATAGTTTTTTGTCACAAAACGAATCATTAAAAAACAAAAAATTTATTAATTACAAGATTGATTTTGAGGGTAATAACGAAGTTACTGGTACAACATTATTTTCAACGGCTAAGTTAAAGTCGGTAAACGGTTATGACGAGTTTTACCATGGTTGGGGCGCAGAGGATACAGATATTCATATTAGATTAAAAAAACTCGGCTTAAAAGTACATTATTATACAGAAAATATTTTATTAAAACATCAATGGCATCCTAAAGCCTATAGAAACAAAAATAGTTCTAGTCCGTTTCATTCCAATTTAGAGCGTATAAATCACAGTTATATGTACTTAACTAAAAATAACAAAATAGTAAGTGCAAATACAAACGAAAGTTGGGGGAGTTTACCTAAAGAGGAAGATTATTTAAAATTATTAAGAGTCCCAGATTTTGTTATTAAAATTAAACCCATAGATAGCGATTTTTCAGCATTACTAGCACATTTAAAAAATTGTAATGGTAAAGTTGTAGATATAAAAATCAATAAGGTAGGTTTTAAAGATAAAAATACTCAAAGCTTAAAAAAAGTATTAAAAAAGAAATTTTATAATTACTTAGATCTGGAAACAGTTAACAATTTACTGTTAGAAGAAATTATTAAAAATTATAGAAGTAAGCCATATAAATACAAGTTTGATAGAGTAAAAGGAAGTATAAACCTAATTATATATTTTAACTAATGAAAATATTATTAGTTTCAATGCCTTCTTTACATTTTTTTCGGTGGACAGAACAATTGGAGAACTCTGGTCATGATGTTTATTGGTTCGATATTGTAGACGGTAATCCTACAAATAGATTACCTTGGGTGAGCAAAATAAATGGATGGCGTATTAAATATTCAAAGTTAAAAGGACGCTACTTTATTAAAAACCGTTTACCATACCTTTATGCGTTATTAGAACCTTTAATTGAGCGAAATGTAGCTAATCAATTTGAAAAAAGCTTGATAAGAATACAGCCAGATATAGTACACAGTTTTGCAATGCAAATTTCTTGTGTTCCTATAATTGACGTTATGCAGAAATACCCCAAACAAAAATGGGTGTATTCTTCTTGGGGAAGTGATTTATATAACTTAAAATCGGTTAACCTTTCTATTCCTCAAGTAAAGCGAGCTCTAGGCAGAATTAATTATTTAATAACAGACTGTTTAAGGGATTATGATTTAGCAAAAAAATATAATTTTACAGGTGTTTATTTAGGAAGTATTCCAGGAGGAGGAGGTTATGATTATACAAAAACAAACAGCTATATCATAACTCCAAATTTAAAAAGAAACATCATTTTAATAAAAGGATATCAAGGAGATTTAGGACGGTGTAACCAAGTTCTGCTAGCATTAAGTGCAATGAGAGATGAATTGTTAGACTATCAAATTATTGTGTTTTCGGCAGATAAAGACGTTCTAAGGTTTATTGAAAAGTTGAAACTTGATAAAAAATTAAATATTTCAGTATTAAAAAAAGAAACCTTTTTACCTCATATTGAAATATTAAAACTAATGGGGAAATCTCTTATTTACATAGGTAATAGTATTTCTGATGGAATGCCAAATACATTATTAGAAGCCATAATTATGGGTGCGTACCCAATACAATCTAATCCTGGAGGAGCCACAGCCGAGGTTGTTACAAATAATGTAAATGGGACTTTAATAGAGGATCCGGAAAATATTCAATATATACAGGAATTAATTTCAAATACAATTTTAAACCATAAATTGATAAAACAAGCATTTGAAATTAATCAGAATGAAATTAAACCAAAATACAGAGTTGAAAAAATAAAAAAACAAGTACTTGAAATTTATTTGAAAGCACATAATGAAACCAATAATTAAATGATAAAGTATTTAAAAAAAGCAATTAGAAAAACCCTCGGTTTTATAGCAAAATATAAGCAAGAGCAGCTCGTTAAACAACGAATGGCCTCGCATAAAGAACTAGTAGATAATAAACAAACAGATTATAATAGGTGGAGAAAAGATAATGAACTTCATGAAAACTGGAATGAAAGGACAACTATAATGGCAAATTATATTTCTCCAAGTTCTAAAATTATTGAATTTGGCGCAGGAAATATGTTTTTAAAAGAATTTTTAGCTCCTAACTTTTATACCCCTACAGATATTGTTAAAAGATTTGACGAAACCGTATTGTGTGATTTAAATAAACCTATAGAAATCAATTTAAAAAAATATGAAACCGCAGTTTTTAGTGGGGTTTTAGAATATGTACATGATATTGACTTTGTTTTTAATCAAATGCATGATAACAAAATAAAACAAGTAGTTGTATCCTACTGTTGTTCCGATATTATTAAAGTTTCGAGAGATAAAAATGGATGGTTAAGTGATTTAAAAAAAGCAGATTTAATTTCTGTTTTTAAGAAGTATAATTTCGCAATTGAGGATTACAGAGAATGGAAAAATCAATCAATTTTTAACTTAAAATTGAAGTGTTAATTTAGATTATATAGTGATGTACCACATTGACTCACAAGAGCAAGCTAAAACTATAATATTAGCAATTGAAAAAGAATTTCCGGTTGATACTTGGAAAGTCAATAACATAGATGTTTGGCCCTATATAAGAATAAAATTATATTTTAACTTATTAAGTACTAGTAATGCTAAAAATGAACAAGCACAAATTAAAGGGTTAAGTGTTATTCGGGTACCAGGTAAACTGAACACATTACTCCAAGTACTAAAGTCTGTGTTTTTGCTTAAAGTATTTTTTTTCAAATTAAAACAGAAAGAGATTTTGTTTTTTGGAGCTCATTTTCATCGCGTATTACAAGATGGTAAATATTTTAATCGTTTTTATGATTCTATAATAGAACATCATGCTTTGCAAAACAATATTTATATTATAGAGTATTTAAAAGTCTATAAAAATACTTTTAATACAAGTGCTGTAGTTGCTCTAAATAAAGTTTTAGGCTACTATAAATTTTCTTTAAAAATCAATCCGTTAAAATCTTTTAAAAAAGATATAAAACTTGATAAATATGATAAGTTTTGTTTCGCATTACAAGACTACCAACTGGATACAAAATTATTGGGACTCTCTAGAGATAATATTTTAAAATGGTCATTGAAAATGAAGTCTTTAGAGCGTTTTTATGCAAAGTTTTATGGAAAAACCAAACCATCTAAAATAGTTTTTTTAGGATATTATGGTTACGACGATCTTTATGCCGCCCTAATTACAGCAAATAAAATGGGTATTCGAACTATCGATTTTCAACATGGTCCGCAAACCAATATACATATGGCGTATTCACATTGGTTAAAAGTGCCTCTTCAAGGATTTAATACCATGCCAACAGAATTTTGGAATTGGGATATTAACTCTAAAAAAAATATTGATAAATGGGCCGGTAAAATAAAGGCTATAAATGTAAGAGTTGTGGGCCAGCCCTATATTGCATATTGTAAAAACAAATTAAAAAAATATAACTTAATCGATAAGGTTATTTTGTATAGTTTGCAAACCTCACCAATCGAATTGATAACCCCAAAAGTTGTTAGATTAATCAAAAATTCAAATTATACGTGGGTTTTAAGATTACATCCTCGAAATAATACGCCTATAAATGACATTGCACACTTTTTACAGACCAACGATATTATAAATAAAACTGTAATTGAAAGCCCAGTTGAAAATTCTTTACCAGAAACGCTTGCAAAATCAATATGCCACATTACTAATTATTCTGGTTGTGCAATAGAATCTAAAATGATGGGTATTCCAACGCTATTAATTCATAAGGTTGGTAAAGAAATGTTTAACGATTATATAGATAATAATTTAGTGTATTACATCAATCAATCAGATGAAAGGTTTATAGAAAAAACAGAAACATTAATTAAAGAAATTGAAGTTCAAAACTTTAATTCGGAGGTTTTAGAAATTTTTAATCCGTTATAAATTTTAGAGTAAAGGGTGCTATTTATCGTAGTTTTTTGTTGTTTCAACCATAAAAAATGTATTTTAGCGATTCAAGAGAAATTATTATTAAATGAAACAAATAGGATTCATTCCATTACGAAAAGGATCAAAAGGTATTCCTAATAAAAATAAACGAAAAATGGTTGGTAGACCATTATTCACTTGGGTATTAGGAGAAGCTATTTTTTCTAACCTAGATGAAGTTGTTGTTTATACTGATGATGCCGATGTAATTGATTTTATTTCTAAAGAGTACCATTGGACAAATAAAGTTACAGCTAAATTACGAAGCGAAGAAAGTGCAAGCGATACGGCATCTACAGAATTTGCAATGTTAGAGTACTGCGAATCTATTAATTATAATTTCGATACGTTTTGTTTATTGCAAGCAACCTCTCCGTTTACTAGAAGAGAAGATATTAATGCATGTTTAGAAAAGCTTCAAGATAACTATGATTCCGCCATAACAGTGGTTAATACGCATCGTTTTTTATGGGGTAAAGATGGTAAGCCTTTAAACTATAACCCTCACGAAAGACCTCGTAGACAAGATTTTGAAGGGCTTTTAATTGAAAACGGAGCTGTTTATACCACGACAAAAGAAAGTTTAAAAAACACTAAAAATAGATTAGGCAATAAAGTAGCTGTTGTGGAAATGCCCGAAGAGTCGTTGCAAGAAATAGATTCTGAAACCGATTGGACAATTGTTGAGCAGTTACTTATTGAACGTCAAAAAAGAGATAAAAAATCAGATAAAATAACACATTTTGTTTTAGATGTTGATGGTGTGTTTACCGACGGAACAATTACATATACCAAAGATGGCGAGCATACCAAAAGTTTCGATATGCGAGATGGAATGGGGCTGGAAATATTAAGGCAATTTAATATAAAGGTTATGATTATGACTTCTGAAAATTCAGCACTTGTAGCAAAACGCATGGAAAAGCTAAAAATAGAACATGTGTTTCTAGGTGTAAAGGATAAATTTACTTTGCTTAATAGTATTATTTTAAAAGAAGGTATTGCACTAAGTAATGTAGCTTACATAGGTGATGATGTTAACGATTTAACCAATATTTGTAGTGTTGGCTGGTCTTTAACACCTAATAATGCAACGGATATTGTAAAAAACAATGCAGATGTTGTGCTTTCAAAAAATTCTGGAGCTGGAGCAATTAGAGAAGCGTGCCAGTTTATAATGAATTATAATAAAAGATTTTAATAACCCCAAAGTTTAATGAATACATATAAAAAACCATATATAATTGCCGAAATTGGTTGCAATCATAAAGGCGAAATGGATATAGCCAAAGAGCTTATTAAAGTTGCTAAAATATTCTGTAATGTTAATGCTGTAAAATTTCAGAAGCGCAATAATAAAGAGCTACTTACCGAAGCACAATACAATCAGCCTCATCCTAATCCAGCAAACTCGTATGGAGATACTTATGGAGCGCATAGAGAGTATTTAGAGTTTGATGTTAAACAACATCAAGAATTAAAATCGTATTGCGAGGAAATTGGAATTACGTATTCTACATCAGTTTGGGATGTAACTTCAGCCAAAGAAATCACATCCTTAAATCCGGATTTCATTAAAATTCCATCGGCATGTAATAATAATGTAGAAATGCTAGAATGGTTATGTGATAATTACAAAGGCGAATTGCATATTTCAACAGGAATGACAACCAAATCTGAAATTGAAGATTTAGTTAATCTTTTTAAATCTAAAAATAGAAATAAAGATTTGGTGCTTTATAATTGTACATCGGGCTATCCAGTTCCTTTTGATGATGTTTGCCTTTTAGATATTAATTTACTTAATGAGTCTTATAGTAAAGACGTAAAGCATATTGGGTTTTCTGGCCATCATTTAGGTATAGCGGTTGATGTTGCCGCCTATACCTTAGGTGCAAATATTATAGAAAGACATTATACTATTGATAGGACGTGGAAAGGTACCGACCATGCGGCGTCTTTAGAACCTATGGGTTTACGTAAATTAACTAGAGATGTAAATGCAGTTTATAAGGCATTGCAGTTTAAAAATCAAGATATTTTACCAATTGAGCAAGTACAGCGCGATAAATTAAAAAACCAAAAAGGATAGCATGTTTTCATCCAATAAAATTAGATTGTTTTGGTGGAATGAAATTAAACTGCAAAGAAAACCTAAAGAGAATTACGGAGACCTTTTAGGTAAATATCTTGTTGGAAAAATATCTAGCAAGAAAGTAATTTGGAGTAAACCGGCTAATTTTAGTATTCAAGATTTTTTCTCACCTATTTATGTTACCATTGGCAGTATTTTAACTCATGTAAATAAAAAATGTATAGTATGGGGTAGTGGTATTATTTCTAAAGAATATGAAATTAAAAACGCCAAATTTTTGGCGGTTAGAGGGCCTCAAACAAGAAAACATTTACAAGAACAAGGTTTTAGTGTTCCAGAAATTTACGGCGACCCGGCACTTTTATTGCCTAATTATTATAATCCTAAAATTGAAAAAGAATATAAAATTGGAGTGATTCCACATTATAGAGACTTTAAAAAGGTTAATGAATTTTACAAAAACGTAGAAGGGGTTTTGCTAATTGATTTAATGACTAATAATGTTGAGAAAACTACAGATTTGTTCTTGAAATGTGAAAAAATAGTGTCCTCATCTTTACATGGCGTTATAGTAGCACATGCCTATGGAATACCAGCAATTTGGCAGAAATTTTCAGATGATGTTTTTGGCGATGATATTAAATATCAAGATTATTTCGAATCTGTTAGTATAAAAACTTATTTACCTGTAATTCTTGATAAGAAAATAAATATGACTGATTTAGAAATGCTTTTTGAAAATAAAGAAGTACTTCCTAAAAAAGAAATAATAGATAAAATATGTACAAAATTAATGGAGGTTTGTCCGTTTAAATCTGGTTTTTAAAATGAAGAAAAAAATATTTGTTTTTTTTCCTGATGGCGTTGGATTAAGAAATTTTGCCTTTACCGATTTTAAAAATATTGGTGAAAACATGGGGTTTGATATTACCTATTGGAACAATACTATATTTTCGTTAAAAGATAATTTAGGTTTTAATGAACTTAAAATAGAAGACCACTCGGCACATCCATTATTACCTATTTACTCTAGAGCAAGAAAGCGTGCAGAATTAAATGTATTTCGCAACAAATTTAATGATACTGTTTACCCTACTTACAAATTCCCTTTCAATTATAATGGGTTAAAAAATATATTTAAAAGCCTATACGCTAAATGGTTAATAGGTATTTATTCTACTGAGAAAGGCGTAGTAAAATTAAGAGCAAAAATAAACACGCTAGAACGATCCACATCAAAATATAAATATTGTAAAGCGCAATTAGAAGCTCATAAACCAGATTTAGTTTTTTGTACTACTCAGCGAGCTACGCAATCAATAAGTGCATTGTTAGCAGCACAAGATTTAGGTATTCCAACAGTAGCTTTTGTATATTCTTGGGATAACGTACCAAAGGCTATGCAAGTGGTAGAAACCGATTATTATTTTGTCTGGAGCGATTTAATGAAGCGTGAAGTATTGAAGTATTACCCTTTTGTAAAGGAGAATCAGGTGTTTGTAACAGGAACACCACAGTTTGAACCACATTACGATACGTCCTTAAAACAGACTAGAGAAGCTTTTTTTGATGAATATAATTTAGATATTGCTAAGCGATATATTTGCTATTCTGGTGACGATGAAACTACTTCGCCTTTAGATCAGTATTATTTAGAAGATTTGGCAAATGCTGTAAGGAGTCTTAATGAAAAAGGAGAAAACTTAGGCATTATATATAGAAAGTGCCCAGTCGATTTTACAACTAGGTATGAAGCCGTAATAGAAGCCAACAAAGATATTATTAAAGTTATAGACCCCATTTGGAAGCAAGTTGGAAGTCAATGGAATCAAGTATTACCAACTCCCGAAGATTTTAAATTACTATATAATGTTTGTGAGCATAGCGAGTTTGTTACCAACGTGTGTTCATCTACTGTTTTCGATTTTGTAGCGCATAATAAACCGTGTATATATTATAATTATGAACAGCCGCAATTAAAAAAAGGAATTCGAGATATTGGTCAGAATTATAAATACGTACATTTTAGAAGCATGCCAAGTCAAGAGGCTGCAGTATTTTGCACAGATAAAAAGGACCTACAAGATTTGGTTAAACAAATTTTAGACAAACAAGTTTCAAATGTAGAGGTATGTAAGGTGTGGTACGAGATTGTTGTTGGTACTAATCCAACTAAGGCATCAGAAACTATTTGGCAAACTATAAATTCTATAATTAAATAAAACTAATGATTAATTTTAGAGCATTTAGAAAGCTATTTGTTGAAGAAAAAATATTTGTGTTTATTATTTTAATAAGCATTATATCTTCTTTAAGAGCCTTATTCATTCCTTTGGTAGCCGACGAAATAACTTATAATAAATTAGCAGAAAATCTTTTGTCTGGTAGATACTATCTTACTAATTACCCATCAACAGTTACACCTATTATTCCATTAGTTTTTGCTTTTTTTAAAATAAAATCAATGCCTGTTTTAGGTTTTATAATGCATAAGTTATTTAACCTAACACTTACTATTTTTACGTTAAGGTATATATATCTTTTTTTTGAAAAACAAAAAGTTGATAAAAGAGTGGTGATTGCAATTTTGGCATTAACCATGGTTAACCCTATTGGGATTGCATATTTTTCTAGTTTGTACCCAGAAGCTATAGTGTTTTTTTGTTTTTGGGGCTTTATATACTATTCTACTTTAAAGTTTAGCAATAAAAATTTATTAAAAATGCTATTGTTTTTTTTAGTTTTAGTTTTAACAAGATATGTCTACGCAGTTCTTGGTTTAGTAGTTTTGTTAATATATTATCAATATTTAAAAGAGGATAGAAAGAAATATTCTGGTAAAATAATTAAATATTCAGTATTAGTTTTTATTCCTTTTTTATTTTGGGCCAAATATATTTATAATATTGAACAAAGTAACTTATCGGAAATAAGTTATTTTAAGAGGTTTAAAGTAGATAACCCTTTATTATATAATATTAAATGCGGATTGGGTATTATTAAGCATCATGAGGTCGATAAAATTAATGGAACACCCGCATTTGCTTCGTTATTTGTACCAATTACAGGTTTTAGAAATATCATTATAAGTTTAGTCATGTTACTTGCATTTATTCTTGGGTATATTCTTAAAGAAAAAACGAGTGGTATTAAAATATTGTTTTTATCAATAATATTGATCATGGTAGGTCTGGTTTTTGCAGGAACTGGCTTTAGTCGTTATTGGTTAGTGTTAATGCCAGGATATTTTTTAGGTTTTTATTTTTTATGGGATAAATTAAAATTGAAAACGATTTGGTTTATTTATATGGCTCAAGCACTAAGTCTAATCTATATGGTAAATGAATTTAGGTTAGATATTATGATTTTAAGTAATCATTTATAAAAAGTTTTAAAAAATGAATAAAAAGCTACTAATTTTTATGCCAGCACTAAACGAGGCAGAGACTATCTACTCAGTATTGCAGTCCATACCTAAAAGTATTCTTAGTTTTGATGCTATTGAGTTATTGGTAGTAAATGATGGTAGTACGGATAAAACGGAACAAGAGGCTTTAAAAGCAGGAGCAACAGTATTGTCACATTCACATAATAGAGGGGTTGGTAGTGCTTTTCAAACGGCTGTGGATTATGCTCTAGAGTCAAATGCAGATGTACTAGTAAGTATAGATGCCGACGGGCAATTTAGTGTTAACGAAATTGCAAATATGGTAGTTCCAATTATTGAGAAAAGAGCCGATTTTGCTATTGGTAATAGATTTAGTGGTAAAAGACCGGAGCGAATGCCAAAAATAAAATTTTGGGGTAATAAACAAGTAAGCAAAATTGTTAGTTACGTTGGAAATACTAAAATTCAAGATGCTTCTTGTGGTTTTAGAGCATATTCTAAAGATAGTCTTTTAAACCTCAATTTACAAGGCGCATTTACTTATACGCATGAAACTATACTAGATTTATTAAATAAAGGTAAAAGAGTTGCTCAAATACCAATTTCTGTAAAATATTTTGATGGTCGAGTTTCACGTGTTGCAAATAGTATAACAACATATGCTTTTAAAACATCTGTAATAATATTTAAATGTTTAAAAGATTACAAACCATTCCAGTTCTTTATGTCTATTGCGGCATTCATTTTTTTGTTCGCAATGCTTTTAGGCGGTTTTGTATTACTGCATTGGATAAATACGGGACAAATAACGCCTTATAAAAGCTTTGGTTTTATAGCGTTATCACTTTGTGGTATGTCTTTAGTTGTAGTTACTTTAGCATTTATAGCAGATATGTTAAATAGGATTAGAAATAATCAAGAAAAATTACTTTACATAACTAAAAAGAAATATTTTGAAGAAAATTGATTATTCTAAACTTAAGGCGGTTCCAGAAAGCGAAGATTTTGCTGGTAAATATGAAGATGAAAGTAAAATTGCAGAATTATTAGTAAATAACTATTTTAAATCAGTTTCAAAATTATTATCTAAAATAGAAAATGTAATCTCAGCCCATGAAATTGGAGTGGGGGAAGGTCGTTCTACCATGCGATTAAGTAAAATGGTAAATAATCTAACTGGTTCTGAATTTGTTAAAGATTTAATTCCATATGCAAAGAAAAATAATCCCAATTTAAAAATTTTTAATGAAAGTGTTTACGAATTAAAATATGAAAACGAAAGTGTAGATTTAGTTTTTTTATTAGAAGTACTTGAACATTTAGATTATCCGGAGTTAGCATTAGATGAAATAAAAAGAATATCTAAGGAGTATCTTATTCTTGGAGTACCAAGAGAACCTTTGTGGAGAGTTTTAAATATGTGTCGTTTTAAATACACAAAAGATTTTGGTAATACTCCAGGGCATTTAAATCATTGGTCTAGAAAATCAATAGTTAAATTGATTGAGAGAAAATATGGCGAAGTAATAGCTATAGAATCTCCAGTTCCATGGACTATAGTTTTAGCAAAAAAGTATACCAACTAAATATTAATATTCATTTTAGGTCTGAAACTAATGTTTAACATAAAAAAAATATTGAATGCTGAAAATATTAAACAAGGGTATCGTTATATATTAATTAGTGTTATAAGTTATGTATACGTATTTCTAAGCTTGTATGTGTTAGTAGATGTGTTATTATGGGCTAAACAGCTTTCTTTTATAATTGTATATGGTATAGCCTATGTTTTATTATATACAATTCAATTAAAGTATCTTTTTTATAAAAATCATAACAAGAAAAAGTTTATCAAATATTGTATTACAATTCTTAGTTTTTATTTATTAGCTAACCTTTTGTATTATATTGGTTTAAAGATGGAGATTAATTATTTAGTAACAACGGTTTTTACAATATTAATTTTAATGCCGTTACGATTTCTAATTTACAAATTCTTTGTTTACAAAGATTAATTTTAAAGAAAATAAACAAAAATAAATGCATATAGGTTTTATTACATCAGAGTATCCACATCCAAAAGTTAATCAAGCCGCAGGAATAGCTACAAGTATAAAAAATTTGGCGGTAGCTTTAGTTAAAAAAGGTGCTGTGGTTACTGTATTTGTTTATCATCAGAAAGCCTCGGAGGTTATTCATGATAAAGGTGTTGAAATACATTTAATAAAAAAGGAAACCTATATTTTTTTTACATGGTATTTGTATAGAAAACATATTCAAAACTATGTAAATACCGTAGTAAAAGACAAAAAAATAGATGTCCTTGAGGCTGCCGATTGGACAGGAATTACCGCATTTATGAAGCTAAAAGTACCTTTGGTTATCAGGTTTCATGGAAGTGACGCCTATTTTTGCAAATTGGATGGCCGCAAACAAAAGTTTAAAAACTTCATGTTTGAAAAATTGGCTTTAAAAAAAGCTTCAGCTTATATAGCCCCAACCACTTATGCAGGTATTGAAACCCAAAAAATTTTTGGATTACATAAAGCGAAAATTAAAACCATACATTATGGCTTGCAGTTAGAACATTTTGAAAATGAAAACCCAGAAGAATTTAATAAAAACACTATTCTGTATATAGGAACAATCATTAGAAAAAAAGGAGTTTTAGAATTGGCCGAAATCTTCAATAAAGTAGTTATAGAAAATCCAGAAGCAAAACTAATTTTAATAGGAGGAGACTCATCAGATATTAAAACAGGTGAAAGTTCAACCTATAAATTAATGGAAGGTATTTTTTCTAATAAGGCGAAAAAACAAGTTAATTATCTAGGTAAAATTCCTTATAATGAAGTTAAGGAACATATAAAAAACGCTCATGTTTGCACATTTCCTTCTTTTGCCGAAACTTTAGGCATGGTAACTATAGAGTCTATGGCTATGCAAAAACCAGTAGTAAATACAAATATAGGTTGGGCAAAGGAATTAATTGATGATGGAGTTAATGGTTATTTAGTTCATCCTAAAGACATAGAGTTGTATGCAGAAAAAATACTTAAGTTGATGAATAATAATGATTTGTGCTTAGAAATTGGAAAAGCAGCTAGACTAAAAGTAGAAACCCTTTTTGATATTAATAAAAATGCTGATATTAATATTGAATATTATAAATCTATTTTAAACTAAATGATTCTACTTATACATAAAAAAAATATTGTAAAAGAAATCATTGATTTAGAAACGAATCAACTAATAAAGTGTACTATTACTAAACCTATTGCAGCATTATTTTTTTTAGCAGATAATTATAAAGATAGGTTGTTGGTTTGGTGTCATCAATCATTAAAACCATTTTTAAATAAACAAGAAATAAAAAAGTCATTTCATCTTAAAAATATGATGATGTCTTTTAGTGCGCATCAATATTTACCCGAACAAATTGGATATGTTGAAGATTCTCCTTTTTTAAAAGTGAACAAAAATGTAAAGTATCCAACATGGCTTATGAGTAGTAATGTAGGAGTAATATATGCATCGCAATTGCTTAAATTTAAGAATCAAGTTAAAGAAAATGATTCTTTTGATTTTGTTTTAAATTCTATTGCCAAATTAGGTATGCCAAAAGGTTTATTTTGTTATTCTGACCCTAAACTTTTAAAAGAAACCTTAATAGATGTAAAGGTTCAAGCTTCATATTATGTGTTGTTTAAATTTGTTAAACTGCATTATAAAGGTGTTTGGAGTGTTCTGTTATTATTGAATTTTATAATTTACGATAGTAAATTCCTTTTTCTTTCCTTTATTAAAACTGTTTTTATTAAAAAGCTTAATTATGAACCATGCTTTAGTTTAGAGGCACTAAGTAAACCAGACTTTAAGGATGTTACTATCGATGTTATTATACCCACAATAGGAAGAAAAGACTTTTTACATGATGTGTTATTAGATTTAGAAAAGCAAGCCTTATTACCCAAAAAGGTTATCATTGTTGAGCAAAATGAAGTAAAAAATAGTAAAACCGAATTAGATTTTATTTCTAATAAATCGTGGCCTTTTAAAATTGCACATAAGTTTATTCATCAAACTGGAGCTTGTAATGCTAGAAATTTGGCTTTAAAAAGTGTTACAGCAGATTACGTGTATTTAGCAGACGATGATAATAAGTTTGATAAAGGTTTACTTAAAAGCATCATTCAAAAAATGCAATCCTTTAATTTTGATGTGATAGCCATGAGCTATTTGCAAAAAAATGAAATAGAGAAAAATAAAAAAGACATTCAATGGCATGCTTTTGGCGGAGGCAGTAGTGTAATAGCTTCAAAATATTTAGAGACCGTTAGTTTTAATATGGCTTATGAGTTTGGTTATGGTGAAGACACAGATTTTGGCATGCAATTAAGAAACCTAGGAGCAGATGTTATATACACACCAGACATAAAAATATTACACTTAAAAGCGCCTATAGGAGGATTTAGAACTAAATTTATACACCCTTGGGAAAAGCATGTAGATCTTAAACCAAAACCATCGCCAACTGTTATGTTAAGCAGAATGAATAACACAACTAAACAGCAATTATTAGGATATAAAACAGGTCTTTTTATAAAATTTTATAAAGATCAAGACATTATAAACCCTTTTAAATATTATACAGTATTTAAAAAACAATGGCAAGAAAGTGTGAGTTGGGCTAATAAATTGAAAAAAGGATAAAATGAATTTCTCTTTAGTAGTATGCACATACATGAGACCAACGGCTTTACAGAATTTATTAAATTCGGTAAACAAGCAAACGTTATACCCAAACGAAATTATTATTGTTGATGGTTCTTTAGATGATAGCACTTCAATTGTATTAAAAAATAATACTATTAAAAATTTAAAATATGAATTGGTAGATAGTGACAATCGAGGATTAACTAAACAAAGGAATTTTAGTCTTAATAGGATTGGTGCTGATATTGATATTATATGTTTTCTGGATGATGATATTATTTTAGAAGAAGATTATTTTCAAAACCTAATTCGGACCTATAAAATAAAAAAAGATGCTTTAGCAGTTGGTGGTTATATTAAAAATGAAGTTTTATGGAAAAAAGAAACAGAGCCAAGAAGTGATAATAAATTTTATTTTGATGGTTGGATGCGGATAGAGCCTTCACGCTTTATGTTAAGGCGGAAATTTAATTTAGAGCCAGATACACCACCAGGGTATTTACCAACATTTGCGCATGGCAGATCTATTGGTTTTTTGCCACCTTCTGGTAAAATTTATCAAGTAGAACAAATAATGGGAGGCGTTTCTTCTTATAAAAAAGAGGTGTTTAATCAATTGTCTTTTTCTACCTATTTTGAAGGCTATGGACTTTATGAGGATGCCGATTTTAGTTTGCGACTTGCCAAAACCGGTAAGTTATATGTAAATACTGCCGCTCAATTAAACCATTATCATGATAAGAAAGGAAGGCCAAATAAATATAAATATGGAAAAATGGTGGTTAGAAATGGTTGGTATGTTTGGCGTGTAAAGTATCCAAAACCAGAATTAATGGCAAGAATAAAATGGCATAGTACGGTTTTTTTGTTAACAGCTATCCGTTTGAGCAACACACTAACAACTAAACAAAAAAAAGAAGCTTTTAGTGAAGGTTTAGGTCGCGTTGTTGGCTGGTTTTCGCTTATTATCAATAAACCAAAAATGAATTAATGGATACCATATATATATTAAATATTCCAAACTTTTATGCGTCTTATTACTTATACGGACTTAATAAAGAGTTTAAAGTAAAATTCAAAATGGACGATAGGTTTTTAAAATATAATAACAGACCTTTTTTAATATTTAGTCTAAATAATAAAATTGCGGTTATAAATAATGATGATCCAGTGTATTTTGATCAAAAACTGTATGACCTTTCAGATGCTTTTTTTGTAACTAACAAGCTTTTAGATAATCCATCCTTTCAGCAAGAAAAAGTAAAACCACTTTTTCCACATTACCCCATTAACATTGTACCATTATATTTAAAGTTTTTTAACTTTAGTTTATTTAAATATTTAAAATTTAAATCAATAATTAAAGAGCTATATATATTAAAAAGTCGACCTGTTTATAAAGATTATAATTTGAAAATAGAAAAAGATAATTATATCTTTTTTTCTTCAAGTATTTGGAAAAAAGAAAAAGAAACAAACACTATTCGAGCCGAATTTATTCGCTACTGTAAGGCTGATGAACGGATAACTTTTGAGGGTGGCTTTATACCACGATCAGATGGAGAAAACCTTAATTTCAGCGCCGAATTAAATCATATAAAATACCCTCCCAATACCTTTTCTAAGTTAAGTAAAAAATCGAAAATAGTATTAAATAATGCAGCTGTATGGGGGGCTGTAAGTTGGCGATTGGCAGAGTACTTAAATCAAAGTTTGTTTATTTTATCATTCCCGTTTAAAATAGAACTTCCCTTACCATTAAAACACGAAGAAGAGATATATAGTATTAATGATAAAAGCGAATTTAAAATGTTGTTTGATAAGGTTTTAAATAATCCGGATTATCATAAAAAAATAGCAAAGCGTGGAAAGGATTATTTTTCAAAATATTGTACGCCAAGTGCTCAAGCAAAATATATTGTAACTACTCTTTTAAATTAAATGAAATTTTTAATCATCACTCATGTAAAACATAAATTGAAAGTAGAGGCTATTTCTGCTTATGCGCCTTATGTTCGTGAAATGAACATTTGGTTAAAACATGTGGATGATGTTATCATTTTAGCTCCAAAAACTTGTGATGCTATTGATAGTCTTGATTTAAATTATCAACATAATAAGATTCAGTTTAAACCCATTAAGCATATTCAGTTTACAAGTTTAAAAACTATTGTTAGTTCACTATTTAAACTACCTTCAATTTTAATATCTATATATAAAGAAATAAAAAAAGCAGACCATATTCACTTACGTTGCCCTGGTAATATTGGGCTATTAGCTTGCATAGTTCAAATATTTTTCCCAAAAAAAATAAAAACTGCAAAGTATGCTGGTAATTGGGATCCAAAGTCTAAGCAGCCTTTAAGTTATAGACTTCAAAAGTGGATATTATCCAATACCTCTTTAACAAAAAACATGACGGTTTTAGTTTATGGCCAATGGGAAAATCAAACTAAAAATATTAAATCTTTTTTTACGGCGAGTTATTTTGATAGCGAAAAGAAAAAACCTGAAATAAGAAGTTTTTCACAGACGTTAAAGTTTGCCTTTGTAGGTAGTTTAGTATCTGGAAAACGTCCATTACTTGCTATTAAAATTATTGAAAGCCTGTATAAAAAAGGACATAATGTGAGACTCGATTTGTACGGAGCAGGAGATCTAGAAGAAGAGTTACAGCAATATATATTGGATAATAATTTAGGTCATATTGCAATGTTACAAGGAAATAAAGGTCAACAGGTTTTAAAAGAAGCCTTAAAAAAAACGCATTTTGTAGTGTTATTGTCTAAGTCCGAGGGTTGGCCAAAGGCTGTTGCAGAAGCCATGTTTTACGGAGCTATTCCTATTTCAACTTCAATTTCATGTATTCCGTTTATGTTGGATCATGGAAAAAGAGGTTTATTAGTAGAACCGAATTTAAAAACAGCAACTGATAAAGTAGCATCCTATTTAAATAAAGTAGAAGTACTGGAGGAAATGTCTAAATTAGCATCAAAATGGTCTCAAAAATATACTTTAGATGTTTTTGAAACCGAAATTGCAAAATTATTAGGCTAATAGATGAGGGTTTTACAATTAATAGATTCTTTACAAACGGGTGGTGCAGAAAGAGTTGCTGTAAATATTGCTAACGCTTTATCTACGGAAATAGAGTATTCTGGGTTGTGTGTTACAAGAAAAGAGGGACTCTTAAAAGCAGATATTATTAAAACAGTAGATTATTTATTTTTAAATAAAAAACACGTTTTTGATATTAAATCAATTTATCGGTTAAACAGTTTTGTAAAACAAAGAGATATACAATTGCTTCATGCCCATTCGTCGTCATTTTTTTTAGCCACAATTATAAAGTTATTTAATAGAGATATAAAAGTTATTTGGCATGATCACTATGGAAATAGTGAGTTCTTAAAGGATAGGAGTAGTGCTGTTTTAAAATGGTGTTCAAAATATTTTTCGCATGTTTTTAGCGTAAACAATAATTTAAAGTATTGGGCAATGCAGAATTTATACGTCAAAAATATATCGTATTTACCTAATTTTGCGATATTAAATACACAATTAAAGGAAACAGAGCTAAATGGTAAAGCGGGTAAACGTATTGTTTGTTTAGCTAATTTAAGAGATCAAAAAGATCATTTTACCCTAATTAATGCTTTTAAGCAAATAGTTAATAAATATCCTAATTGGTCGTTACATTGTGTAGGTAAAAATTTTCATGATTCATATGCCTTTAAGCTTATCGAAAGTATAGACGCTTTGGGATTAAAGTCTTGTATTTACTTTTATGATTCCAAACCAGATATTTTTAATATTTTATCGCAATGCGAAATAGGAGTTTTATCCTCTAAATCTGAAGGTTTACCAATCTCCTTATTAGAATATGGATTGTCAAGTTTGGCAGTAGTTACCACACGGGTGGGGGAGTGTGAAATGGTTATAAAGGATCGTGTAAATGGTTTATTAGTAAATCCATCTTCTTCAGAACAATTGTCCGAAGCGCTATTACTATATATTGAAAACAAGGAATTACGAGAAACGTTTAAGAAACAATTTAATAAACATGTAGAAGAAAATTTTTCGGCTACAGCACAGATAAAAAATATTATTAATACTTATAAATTAATTAAAAAATAATTTTGAAACATATTAATTATATAAAAATTATTGGTTTACACATTTTAATTGGTTTACTAATTTATATGTTTTCAGGTTTATCTGTATTATACTTAATCCTCATTTTTATTTATTTTACCAATAAAATTCATAAATCTAAACTGTCTCAAAAAGCCTTAAATGTTTTATTGGCTTGTGCTTATATTGCTGGTGCAGAGGTTTTTATAAGGATGACCGGTGGTAACTTTTTATATGAAGCTTCAAAATATTTAGTTGTATATTTTACATTGTTCGGGATTTTTACCATTAAATTAAGCAAACAACCAATGCCCTATATAATATATATATTCTTGCTTATTCCTGGTATTTTGGTGGCAGGTTTAAATGCTACAGAGCATTCAAACTTAAGAACTGATATCGCATTTAATTTAAGTGGCCCAATTTGCTTAGGTATTGTGTCTGTGTTTTGTTTTAAAAAGAAAATTAGTTATAATAACCTGCATACTATATTATTATATTTAGCTTTGCCTTTAATAGCTATGACTGTTTATCTCTTTTTATTTACTCCAGATATAAGAGAAACACTAAGAGGAACGGGGTCTAATTTTGCGGCGTCAGGAGGGTTTGGTCCTAATCAAGTATCTACAGTATTGGGGTTAGGGATGTTTGTGTTTTCTATAAGATTTTTTATGCAGTCTCCAACTTTGTTTCTAAAAATAATTAATGGCGTAATATTGGGGGCAATTAGTTTTAGAGGAATTGTTACTTTTAGTAGAGGTGGGGTTTTAACAGGCTTAATTATGATTGCTGCATTCTTGTTTTTCTATTTTAGAAAAGTAAATAGTAAGGCTAAATTTAGGATTAGCCGTTTAGTAATTGTTTTCTTAAGTCTTGGACTTTTTGTGTGGTTATTTTCATCCATCCAAACAAGTGGTTTAATTGATAATAGATATACAAATAAAGATGCTTTAGGTAGAGAAAAACAAGATATTTCAACTGGTAGAAGCGATTTAATTTCCTTCGAATTAGAAGAATTTTATAATAATCCAATTTTAGGAGTTGGAGTTGGGAAAATTAAACAACTTAGAGAGCAAAAAGTAGGATTACTTGCAGCATCTCATAACGAAATGAGTCGTATTTTGTCAGAACATGGTTTATTTGGTGTTTCTGCATTAATAATATTGTTACTCGTACCATTAATTTTTAGGTTTAGTAACAGATCAAATGTCTTTTTTTATTCATGTTATTTATTTTGGTTTTTAACCATAAATCATTCTGCCATGCGTATTGCTGCACCGGCATTTATTTACGGGCTTTGTTTATTGAATATACAATACAAAAAATCAATTCCTAAAGCTCAAAATGTAAAAAGAATAAAAACGAAGCAACTATAAAATATTGAAAACCATAGTTTACATAGGTAATAAAGGCAATAGTAAGTCGTCATCTAATTTGTCATCAATAGATGTATTAGGTCCCTTGTTAGGTAAATCTGGTTATACCATTTTTTCGGCATCCCAAAGACAAAATATAATTTTAAGATTACTGGAAATGTTGTGGGTATGTTTTAAAAACAGGAAAAAAGCAAACTACGTAATTATCGATACCTACAGCACACTAAATTTTTACTACGCTTATATTGTAAGTCAATTTTGTAGAATTTTAAAGTTGAAATACATTCCAATTCTTCATGGCGGAAACCTGCCTGAAAGACTTAAAACGGCACCTAAATTATCAAAATATATATTTAAGAATGCGTTTGTTAATGTCGCACCTTCATTATATATGAAATCTAATTTTGAAGCCTTAGGTTATAACAACATAATCAACATACCTAATTCAATAGAACTTGAAAATTACACTTTTAAAGAAAGAAATTTTGATAGTGTTAATTTACTTTGGGTACGTTCCTTTTCAGAAATATATAACCCTTTATTGGCTATTAAAGTTTTAAAAGCGCTTAAAGAGAAGAATATTAAAGCAAAGCTTTGCATGGTTGGACCAGATAGTAATGGAGGTTTACAAGAAGCAAGAGACTTTGCTAAAAAATTAAATGTTGACGTGCGCTTTACTGGGAAATTATCAAAACAAGAATGGGCTAAGCTTTCAGAGGATTATAATATTTTTATAAACACAACAAATTTTGATAATATGCCAGTAAGTGTTATTGAAGCTATGGCTTTAGGCTTGCCTGTTGTGTCTACAAATGTTGGAGGTATCCCTTTTTTAATTGACAATAAAGTAAATGGTTTATTAGTAAATCCTAATTCTATTAACGAATTTTTAGATGCTATAAATAGTCTTATTAAAGATCAAACTAAAACTAATAAAATAATTAAACAAGCCCGGGTAAGTGCCGAAAGGTTTGATTGGAAAGCTGTTGAAAAACTATGGATTAAAGTTTTGGAATAATTTATCCATTTTTGATTTAACTTGTTATATTTACGGTCTCTCACTTCATTTGTTTATAATGGCTAAAAATAGCATTCATTTTAATATCTCAGAGCGTAAAATACTCCTGCGTATTTTCGATATTTTATCGATATTATTGGTGTTATATTTTGTTAGTAAAACATTTGATTTTGATTACTTTACATTAAATAAAGAAAATTGGACCTGGGAATTAGTCCTTATTTTATACGTTTCCGTTTTCGGAACCATTTTCGAGTTATATGATTTGCAAAAGTCAAGCAAGATTGAGAAAATATCTGTAGGTATCGTATTTACGGTATCAATTACGGTATTATTCTATCTTCTCACACCATTTTTTACTCCAGAATTACCAGTTAATAGGTTACAAATTCTGTACTTTTATTTTGCAATTCTTATTGCATTGTTTTTATGGAGGATAGCATATGTTAGCTTCATTGTTTCTCCAAGATTTTATAAGAAAGTTTTAATTATTGGTGAAACTTCAAATATAGAAACCATTGTAGAAACTTTTAAAAGCTCGGATCCAAACTACAAAATAGTTGGTTTTGTTAATTGTGAAACTGATAAGTTGGCATCAGTAAAGTTTAATGCTATTCCAGAATATAGGCCCAACCAGATTAATGAGATTATAAAAAAAGAAAATATATCCGAAATAGTCGTTGCAAGTTATAAATCTGAAACTATAACTTCAGAGATATACTATACCTTAATTAAATTGCTAGAAGAAGGGTTTCCTATTAATGAGTATACTCAAGTTTATGAGGATATGGCTCAACGGGTACCTGTACAATTTGTAGGCAAAGATTTTTATAAATATTTTCCATTTAGCAGAAGTAATCAAAATAAATTGTATCTATTTTTTCATCGTTTTTTCGATATCTTAATTGCTATAGTTGGACTTTTAATGGGTATTGTAATTTTACCAATTATTCTTTTAGGGAATATTATTGGTAACAGAGGGCCTCTTTTTTATTCTCAATACAGGATTGGTAAAAATGGGAAGGATTTTAAAATTATTAAGTTCCGAACCATGATAAAAAATGCGGAGAAATCTGGTGCCGTTTGGGCCAAAAAAGGAGATTCTAGGGTAACACCATTTGGTAAGTTTCTTCGGCATTCTAGATTAGATGAAATCCCTCAGTTTGTTAATATTTTAAAGAATGAAATGAGTTTAATTGGTCCAAGGCCAGAACGTCCATTCTTTGTAAAAGAACTGTCTCAAATACTTCCTTTTTATGAGACTAGACATATTGTTAAGCCTGGACTTACAGGCTGGGCACAGGTTAAAACAAGATATGCGTCTTCAGTAGATGATAGCTTAATCAAACTTCAATATGATTTATATTATATAAAACACAGAAGCTTTTTTCTTGATATGAATATCATATTAAAAACCTTGAGCACTATTATTTTCTATAGAGGACAATAACTAAATTGCTCTACAGTTAGTAAGACTTACAAGGTAAAAAAATTATATTTTATTGTAATACTTCACTAGAAAAACATATCTAATAAACAAGGCTATTAGAAGTGGTATTAATCCAATAGCGTAAACTTGAACACCTATTATCCAATGAAGCGTTAAAAGGCAAAGGAGTATTATTAATAGTTTAATATACTTTACAAACCATGTGCTTGGAGTTTTTCTTAATAGCTGACCAATGACTAAAATATTAAGGGCAGAAGCCCAAAGTAAATTATAGTTTTGATGTGTTCCTGAATGATCTGTTGCAAACCATAATAATAGAATCATGACACCAATTAACCCTGTTATTGTAAAAAGTATGATATCTAGCCATTTAGTTCTGCGACTGTTTTTGTAGTCTTTATAAGTAATATAAAGTATAAATAAAGCTATAAGGCTTAAAATAAAAACCGGACTCGTAAAAAAGGTATTTGCTTGAGGTGTGTCTTTTTTAGAATATAAAACATGGCTTTGTTTAACCAAAGGTTTCTTTGTATTTCCTATAGTAGCATTTTCAAAAAACGTATATATGTTTTTTGGTAAAAACATATGGTCTTCTGGAGTTGCCTTTCTGTCAATTACCGAACCTAAAGCTAAATCGATACCTAAACTTCCCCAAGAATTTTTGTTTAGTTCATTTTGAATTAATGTTCTAAATGTGGCGTCTTGAAAATCATTTGGGTTATTAAATGTAATGGTATTGTTTGAAGCATTGTTTACTACATCTTTAATTTTTGTAGCACAATTATCATAAAAAAACTCGTATAAATAAGGCCTGTTTTCTGGTTTGTAATTATTTATTAAATAGTTGTAAAGCTTTTGCTTTTCGGCTTGAGATAGGTTAAGTGTTTGCTCTCTAATACTTCTATTATAGTATACATAAACTTGATAAAACCTATTAAAACTGGTTTTGCTTATTAGGTAATTAAGTTTTCCTTGCGCGAATTTTAAGTAGAAATTGGGAGCATCAAAATCGTATTCTCCATAGCCATAAACGGTATCAATTCCGTTTTTTAAGTCTTTAATTCTAAAAGCACTATGGCCAAAAGCATCGTTTAAAGACGCGCCTGGACCAACTGTTAAAACACTAATTTCAGCTTCAGTTGATAATTGATTGTTTTGAGAAAACGTAATTTCAACAATAAAAAACAGAAGGAGAATAAGTTTAAAATGGTGTTTCATTATCTAAAGATACTTAAATCAATTTTTAAAGAAAACACATTAGAATATAGTGCTACACTTTGGTCGCCAATATCTGTAAAGGCATAATCAACCTGGATGCCATTGTATTTAAAACCTAGGCCAAAACTTGGCTGAAAACTTAATTGTTCGCTATTGTCAAGCTGTAATTCGTTTTGAAAATTCCCCATGCCAGCTCTTAAATATACCATATCGATATAACCAAACTCAAAACCTAATGCAGGATTTATACTTGCGAATGATGTTGAAATAAGATCATTGTTTTCTTCAAAACGAACATTAAGGTTTACCGAAGTTAAAAGCGTGTAATCATAATTAAAATCAACTAATTTTGAAATTCCAATTTGTAATTTCGGAATGGTAATTTCCGTGCTTTCTGGTAATTCTTGATTCTGACCTTCAACTGCATCGCTAATAGTAGCAAATTCTTCTTCATCAATAGCCCAAGCATTAAAAGTAGTTGTTATGTCTCTGGCCATGACACCAAACTTCCAATCGTTTTCAGTTTCAAACTGAACGCCAACATCTAAACCAAAACCCCAAGACGATGCAAAATCGCCAATAACTCTTCTAATCACTTTTGTATTTACCCCATAATTAAGTCCTTGAACAGGTAATTGTCTAGCATAAGAAAAGGTTAAACCATAATCTGCAGTAGAAAACAAACTAATTCTATCATAATTTATATTGCCTTCTGCATCAATAAGTTGTGTAGTGTTTAATATATCATCAACCGCAAAACGAATTAGAGAAATACCTACGGCACTTCTGTCATCCAAAGGCATGGCAAAGGCAGCATAATCATAATTAGCAATGTTAGCAAAATAACTAGAATGCATTAAGGATAATTGATTGTCTTCAAGTTTTAATAGTCCTGCAGGGTTCCAATACCCCGAATTTACATCTGAAGTATGAGACGTAACTGCGCTACTCATACCCAAAGCAGCAGCGTCCACACCAATATTCATAAACTCATTAGAGTATTTTCTAACGGTTTGGCTAAATAGAGTAGCAGATAAAACACAAAATAGTGTAGTGATGTAAAGTCTCAATCGCGATTTTTTTACAAAGATGCACATAATTTACATTCTTTAAAACTTCAAATTATAATAGATATTGCTTTAGACGGAAATTGTTTGCTATTTTTACACAATTAAAATAAGTAATTATGAAAAAACAAATACCTAATGCACTTACACTTTTAAATTTATTGTGTGGATGCATTGCTGTAATTCTTGCAGTTCATAGCAATTTTGTTACATCGGGTTTATTTGTTTTTCTTGGTATCTTTTTTGATTTTTTTGATGGTTTTGCCGCCAGAAAGTTAAAGGTGCAGAGTGAATTAGGTCTGCAATTAGACTCGTTAGCAGATATGGTTACTAGCGGATTAGTTCCGGGAATAATCATGTATAAATTACTAAGCTTAACAATTGAGACTGAAATTGTATCAAGCAATAGCTGGGTGTCAAATTCTAATGGGATTGATTTTAATTTACCAATATTACCGTTATTAGGCTTATTAATTACATTAGCTTCAGCATACCGCTTAGCAAAATTTAATCTGGATGAAGACCAGCAAACGTATTTTAAAGGCTTACCTACACCAGCAAATACCTTGTTAATTATATCATTACCACTCATACTAGAATTTCAAAATAACGATGCTATAAATACTATTATTCTTAATAAGTGGTTTTTAATTGGGCTCACTTTCATTAGTTGTTATCTGCTTAATTCGGGCATTAAACTATTTGCATTAAAATTTAAAAACTTTAGTTTTAAGGATAACGCCATTCGATACATTTTTATAATTTTGTGCGCTGTACTTTTAGTTGTTTTGCAATTTGCAGCTATTCCAATTATTATATTACTTTATATTATTATGTCTGTTTTAGACAATTTAACTTCAAAATAAGTTTTTCCCATGTTAGAAAACATTTTTACGCTATTAATGTTAGTAGCTCTTCAAGCCGTTTTAGGATTTGATAACCTTTTATACATTTCTTTAGAAAGTAAAAAAGCACCAATTTCAGACCAAAAGAGAGTCAGAAAAGTGGGTATTTTAATTGCTATTGGATTAAGAATAGTATTGCTTTTTGTTTTAGTATCTATTATTGATTTTTTTCAAGAACCATTTTCATTTCTAACAGGCGGAATTACAGATGTATTAAAATTTGCTTTTAACGGTCATAGTATAATTGTGCTTGCCGGTGGTGGTTTTATTATTTACACGGCTATTAAAGAAATTTGGCATATGATTTCTACTAAAGATTTAGATCATGATGTTGAAAGTGATGGAAAAAGTAAGAAATCTGCTAATGCAGTTGTTACAAGTATTGTTATTATGAACTTAGTGTTTTCTTTCGATTCTATATTAGCAGCAATTGGACTTACAAGTTCTATAGAAAACTCAACTACAGCATTTATTATCATGGCAATTGCTATTGTGTTTAGTGGCTTATTGATGCTCGTATTAGCAGATAAAATCTCCGTATTCTTGGCTAAAAATAGAATGTATGAAGTTTTAGGTTTGTTTATCTTATTTATTGTTGGTATTATGTTGGTTACCGAAGGTGGGCACTTAGCACATTTAGAAATTTTTGGCGAGCATATTGTGCCTATGAGTAAAACAACATTCTATTTTGTACTAGTTGTTTTAGTGGTTGTAGATGTGGTACAAGGGCGTTACCAAAAGAAAATAATAGCAGAACAGGAGCAATCAAATAATAGTTAATAAAAGCATTTTATGAAACTTCCATAACTCGTTTATATACCCAAAGAAATTAATATATGGAGGCTGTAAGTAACCATTGAAAACAATATATATAAACACATGAAAGAGATTAAATATCCGGTAAGTTTTAAGTTTAATATTGGAACCATCGCTAACGACTTTGTTGCGAAAGACACATTAGGTATAACATTGGCTTATGTTAAGCAGAAAATGTTTAAACTAAAGGAAGATATTCTGATTTATGATGATGAAAGTAAATCAAATTTAGAATACCGAATACATGCCGATAAGTGGATAGATTTTTCTGCTGCTTACAGTATGAAAGACAAAAATGGAACTGAACTTGGCAAAATTGCTCGAAAAGGTTGGAAGTCTTTGTGGAAAACAGAATACGAATTGATAGATCAACACCAGAAGCTACAATATCATGTTAGAGAAGATAATGCTTGGGTAAAAGTATTTGATGGCATACTAGGTCAAATTCCAATTATAGGTGGTTTTACAGGATATTTTTTCAACCCTAGTTATAGTGTTTTAGATTTAAATAATAAAGCTGTCCTTAGGATGAAAAAGGAAGCCTCATTTTTTGGAAGAAAATTTGAATTGTCTAAGCTAAATGATTTTGATGCAGATGATGAAGAACGTATTATTCTAGGTTTAATGATGATGCTACTTTTAGAACGTAGAAAAGGGTAGTTTTTTCTGAAAATAATCAATTGAAGCCTAGAATTATTCTCTAATTTTTTTATATTTTAAAATTCTTACTTATTTGTTATTCATGCCTGTACAAGAATAACAAAACTTAGTTACAAAGTGCGTTAGGGATAGAAGTGGATAGCCCACAACCCGACGATAGGAGGAGCGATGACTTGTAGCGGATAGCCTGACCCTTGTGGTAACGCCCAAATTGTTTTAACTATTAAAGAATAAGAAAATAAGCCTTAGCTTTTACTCGCGAATTTTCTTTTTACGAAGCTCAAAATTCTGACCTAAATAGACTTTACGCACCATTTCATCGTTAGCAAGGTCTTCTGGGATACCATGTTTTAGTATTCCACCTTCAAACATTAAATACGTTCTATCTGTAATGGCAAGTGTTTCTTGTACGTTATGGTCGGTAATAAGGATACCAATATTCTTTTTGGTAAGTTGGGCTACAATACGCTGAATATCTTCAACAGCAACTGGGTCAACTCCAGCAAAAGGTTCATCTAAAAGAATAAAACTAGGGTCTGTTGCTAAAGCACGAGCAATTTCGGTACGGCGACGCTCCCCACCAGATAATAAATCACCACGACTTTTACGAATATGCCCTAAACCAAATTCTTCTATAAGTGATTCCATTTTATCGTGCTGTTCTTTTTTACTCAATTTAGTAAGTTGAAGCACACTTAAAATATTATCTTCAATACTTAATTTTCTAAATACTGATGCCTCTTGTGCTAAATAGCCAATACCGTTTTGTGCACGCTTGTACATTGGGTATTTTGTGATTTCGGTATTATCTAAAAATATATGACCACCATTAGGCTTTATTAAACCAACAATCATGTAGAAAGATGTTGTTTTTCCAGCACCATTTGGTCCTAATAAACCAACAATTTCACCTTGGTTTACTTCCAACGACACGTCTTTTACTACTTTTCGTCCGCTGTAGGACTTCATTAAATTTTCGGCTCTTAAAATCATATTTTTATATACTTAACGCTAAAAATAGTAAAATCATATGCACTATTGTAACGTAATGTTCGATTATTTGTTAATATCAAGCGTGTTGCTTTTCTTTTTTCTTTTGGTTTCTAATTACAACTTTAGAAATATAGATGCTTACTTGGTATAAAATTAAAATTGGTATTGCTACAATAACTTGACTAGCAATGTCTGGCGGCGTAATAATGGCAGATAGAATAAGTACAATTACAAGGGCATATTTTCTGTATTTTTTTAATATTTCTGGAGTTACTAGACCTACTTTAGTTAAAAAGTATATAATAATTGGTAGCTCAAAAATTAAGCCTGATGCTAGTGCAGAAGATCGCACTAAAGCTATGTATGAGCTTATATCAATTTGATTGTCTACTCTTGTAGAGATGCTATAATTAGCTAAAAAATTAAGCGATAAAGGCGTTACAATATAATAGCCGAATAATACACCAATAAAAAACAGCATTGAAGAAATAATAATAAAACCGCGTGAATGTTTACGTTCATTACTATGTAAGCCAGGGCTAATAAATTTCCAGAGTTGGTAAATAACATAAGGGAAGGAAATAATAAAACCGCCTAAAATGGCCGTCCAGATATCTGCAGAAAATTGCCCTGCCATAGTTCTGTTTTGTAATATCATGGGCATTTTTTCAGCACAAAACGTGGTGTCTACACCAATTAAGTTTGCAGTTTGACACAACATATTATACGTTGGGAAACTCATGTCTAGTGGAGCAAAAATGATAGATTCAAAAATAAATCGACTAAAAATAAAGGCTAGTGTAGCTACTATTACCACAGCCGTAATTATTCTAATTAAGTGCCATCGTAAGTCTTCAAGATGATCTAGAAAAGACATCTCATTAATATCTTTTTTTGCCATTATATAATGCCTTCTTTTATTAAATCGTGTAAGTGTACCACTCCAGCGTATTTATTGTTTTCTTCAACTAATAATTGCGATATACCATAGGTTTCCATAACCTCTAAGGCATCAATAGCCATAGCTTCTGCTTGAATGCGTTTAGGGCTTGCACTCATAATGTCTTTTGCAGTTAACCCTGAGAAATCATCAACTTTACTTAGCATTCTACGTAAATCACCATCTGTTATAATACCAATAATTTCATCATTTTCAACTACAGCTGTAACACCTAACATTTTTTCAGTTATTTCAACAATAACATCTTTAATATTTGTAGTTGGAGAAACTTTTGGTTTTTCGTTAACAGAAGAAATGTCTAGAACACGTAAATATAATTTTTTGCCTAAAGCACCACCAGGATGGTATTTAGCAAAATCGTTACTAGAAAACCCACGTAATTCTAATAAAGCAATTGCAAGCGCATCGCCCATAACAAGCTGTGCTGTAGTACTAGTAGTTGGAGCTAAATTATTAGGGCATGCTTCTTTTTCAACATATGTGTTTAAAATATAATCGGCATGTTGCCCTAAAAAAGAATCTATATTGCCCGTTATAGCAATCATTTTATTCTTAGCACTCTTTATTAAAGGAATAAGCACTTTAATTTCTGGTGTGTTTCCGCTTTTAGAAAGAAATATTACAACATCGTCTTTAAGAATTAATCCTAAATCACCATGAATAGCATCTGCAGCATGCATAAAAACCGCAGGTGTGCCTGTAGAATTTAATGTTGCAACTATTTTATTTGCTATAATGGCACTTTTTCCTATACCCGTTATTATTACGCGCCCTTTAGATTTGTAAATAAGCTGTGTAGCCTCTGCAAAATCTGCGGTTATCAAGCTAGATAAGTTTAAAATGGCCTTGCTTTCCATTTCAATTGTATGTCTAGCTATGTTAATAATAGAATTTTTGTCTTTCAAAATTTATTATATTTGAGTTGATGTTTAAAGATTTTGTTATCTTTATTGTTAATCAAATTGAATTTTGTTGTAATTTGAAAATTCGTTACAAAACTAACGAAAAAAAATATGAGGGTTCTCTAAATGCATAATGAAATTAAATAACCAAAATTTCTGCATTTCAGAATTTTAAAAAAATAATAATTTTAAATAATTCATGTCAATATCAAAAAGTGACTTGCATGCTGCTCTAAAAAAATATTTTGGATTTAATAAATTCAAAGGACTTCAAGAAGATGTTATAGAAAGTTTGTTGTCGGGTAATCATACATTTGTTATCATGCCAACAGGTGGTGGTAAATCTATGTGTTACCAATTACCAGCCTTAATGCAAGAAGGAACAGCTATAGTGGTTTCTCCGTTAATAGCTTTAATGAAAAATCAAGTAGATGCTATTCGAGGCATCTCTAAAGAAGATGGCGTAGCACACGTTTTAAATTCTTCATTAAACAAAACAGAGGTAAAACAAGTTAAAGAAGATATTGTAAACGGCGTTACAAAACTCCTTTATGTAGCACCAGAATCCCTTACCAAAGAAGAAAACGTCGAGTTTTTAAGAACGGTAAAAATATCCTTTATGGCTATTGATGAGGCGCATTGTATAAGCGAATGGGGTCACGATTTTAGACCAGAGTATAGAAACTTACGCCATATTATAAAACGTATAGGTGATAATATTCCAATAATAGGGTTAACTGCAACTGCAACACCTAAAGTACAAGAAGATATTATTAAAAATTTAGGAATTGGAGATGCCAAAACATTTAAGGCATCATTCAATCGTCCTAATCTTTATTACGAAGTAAAACCAAAAACTAAAAATGTAGATGTAGATATTATTCGGTTTATCAAACAGAATGATGGAAAATCTGGTATTGTATATTGTTTAAGCAGAAAACGCGTTGAAGAATTAGCACAGGTACTTCAAGTAAATGGTGTAAATGCCGTACCATATCATGCAGGATTAGACGCCAAAACTCGCTCAAGCCATCAAGATAAATTCTTAATGGAAGATGTAGATGTGGTAGTCGCTACCATAGCATTTGGTATGGGTATCGATAAACCAGATGTGCGTTTTGTAATTCATCACGATATTCCAAAAAGTATAGAAAGTTATTACCAAGAAACAGGGCGTGCCGGACGAGATGGAGGCGAAGGCCATTGTTTAGCATATTATGCTTATAAAGACATCGAGAAACTAGAAAAATTCATGTCTGGTAAGCCTGTAGCAGAGCAGGAAATTGGGCAAGCCTTATTACAAGAAGTGGTTGCTTTTGCAGAAACATCTATTTCTAGACGAAAATTTATACTTCACTATTTTGGTGAAGAGTTCGATACTAAGACCGGCGAAGGCGGTGATATGGACGATAATGTTAGGTTTCCAAAAAAGAAAGTTGAAGCCAAAGATGAAGTTAAAACCCTTCTGGAAACTATAGATAATACAAACGAAAAATATAAATCTAAAGATTTAGTAAATGTATTAATAGGTAAAGAAAACGCATTAATAAATTCTCATAAAACAAACACGCAGCCCTTTTTCGGAAAAGGAAAACATAAAGATAACAAATACTGGATGGCTTTGTTAAGGCAAGTATTGGTTGCCAGTTACCTAAAAAAAGACATAGAAACCTATGGCGTTATTAAATTAACAGAGGCAGGTAGAGACTTTATAAAAAAGCCTGCATCTTTCATGATGACCGAAGATCATATTTTTGAAGGCGCACAAGAAGATGGCAGTATTATTACCGCAGCAAAAGGCTCGGGAGCAGTAGCAGATGTTGCTTTAATGAGTATGCTTAAAGATTTGCGAAAAAAGAATGCCAAAAAACTTGGGGTACCTCCATTCGTTATTTTTCAAGACCCATCTCTAGAAGACATGGCGCTTAAATACCCTATAAATTTAACCGAGCTGGCAAATGTACATGGCGTTGGCGATGGTAAAGCAAAAAAATACGGTAAAGATTTTGTAGCCCTTATCGAAAAATATGTAGAAGAAAACGATATTGTGCGCCCAGACGATCTGGTTGTGAAATCCACGGGTACAAATTCTGCCAATAAACTGTACATTATCCAAAATATTGATAGAAAACTACCGCTAGACGATATTTCTTCATCCAAAGGCATGTCTATGCCAGATTTTATTAAAGAAATGGAAGCTATTGTGTATTCTGGTACTAAGTTGAATATAGATTATTGGCTTCATGATATTCTAGACGAAGACCAGCAAGAAGAAATTCACGACTATTTCATGGAATCTGAAACCGACAATATTGACGCCGCAATCGAGGAATTTGATGGCGATTATGACGATGAAGAACTCCGTTTATACCGTATTAAATTTATTAGCGAGGTAGCAAACTAATTTTAATTTATTAATTGTTTGGGCGTTACCCTAAAAAAGGGTCGGGCTTTTCAATACAAGTCCTCGCACCTTCTTCGTCGGGCTGTGGGCTTTCCATTACAATCCCTTACGCGAGTGTCTGCTAACTTACGTTTTAAACACGAAAGCTATGTTAGTTTTAGAATGGTTCGTTTAACGGTTTTGTGTATGAAACGTAGCGTATAAATAAACGCTGACTTTTCGGATTTAGCACGAGCCGAATTTTTTATTTTTATGTTTAAATTTCTTTTATAAATATAACCAAATAAAAAATTTGGTGTACTTTTTAAATATACAAAAAGCTCTCGAAAAGCCTATAATAGCTATGTTTTATACACGTTGTTGTGTTTTCGTACTTTGCTTTTTTTGGTCAATACATATATATTATGTATATTTGTACTCGGATTGGGCTTTTCCCGGTCGGCATTTTTCCTCGGTCTTTACTGGGGATTTTGTTTTTTATGGGAATACCTTATAACCAAATTTCTTCTTTTCAATTATATCATAAGCTCTATTTAATTGACTTGGTTTTAAATATTTCAGTCCAATTGGTCTAGCTGTTAGGTCAGCTAATTGTAATCCACTAGAATTTGTTTTTTTGTCAGATATTAAAAATTTATATACCATTTTTCCAAAGTTTATATTTTTATATCCGAACTGTTGATTTTCAGTACAAATTCTCAAAAATTCAAGTTCTAAATCTTTGTCTTCGTTATTTCCCCTTTTTTCAAAAATCAAAGAAATTTCTTTTCCTTCTTGACCGTTATATAATAGTATCTGATTTAGCTTTTCCAAACCGAAGCGTAAACCTAAATGATATGGGTTAAAAGGCTTATTGTATTTCGACATAAGTTTTCTTTTGTCAATAAGGATAGGAACAATCTGAAAAGGTATGTTTTCGATAATTTTTGATAAATCTGACATAAAGTTTTCTCTTAATTCTCTGTTAGTTCGCAAAAACTTAAAAGGCTCTTTAGTCTTTCTTATATCTATTTCGTGTAAAACTATTTGGTCGTGCCCAAAATACTTAAATTTAAAACGTTGAAGTTCTGGAACTGCTTGCTCTATGTAATCAGATATTTTAAAACAACAAAAAGTCAAAACAAATATTGGGTAATTATTGTCAATATTTTTCAATCCGTGGTCTCCTGATTCATCTACATAAACAATGTAGTCTCCTTTTTCTGTCATAAATTTTAATCTCTATTCGTATTTTTGTGGTATGAAACACAATGCAAAGATAAAGTTCCGTTTCAATGAACTTTATCGATTGTTAAACGAAGTTATCGTTTTTTTTCTGACAAAGTCAAGTGTTACACAGGAATGATATTATTAATTATAGAATATAAAAATATAGAGGCATTTAAGGGTAATGCCTTAAATAGTTTTAAAAACAATCTCTTGTTTTTTAGCAGATAACTGTAAAGATTTAATTTTGGTATGATCAAATTTAGAAACATCTTCTTCTTCAATTTGGAAATCTATTCTGGTAACATATCTTTTCGGAATATTTGAATGCTCCGATTCAAATTCATCAGAATCCGAGTTTAGTAATAACTCAAAATCATTTCCTTTAATGTTAAGTTTAGCGCCTTTATTCGTTTTAATTTTAAAACTACCAACAATTAAAGCGATTACGTAAAAGTAGCCTCCAAGCTCAGAAGTTTTGGCAAAGAGCACATTTTGTTCAGAAACAGCAAAGGCATCACCATCTACAGCGTTAATAATGTCTTCTATTTGGTTGTCTGTATTGGGCTCATTAGTATTTTGCTTATTACCAAAGGCAGAACGTATTTTATTAAAACTTAATTTCATAAAAAAGGATTTTTGTAAAACTAAAATTATAATTAATAAGCGCAAAACTAAAATCGTAAATCATTTCATGTAATGGTATCTATTTTTGTTAAAAGATACATGCGACATACATTTTATGATTTTTCTTAAGTATTAAGTTTTAATAATGAACTCATCTTGGCTTTTTATGTTTAACCGAAAATGAGATGAAATTTATTCAGATGAGTTTCTTTTTGAAAGGCATAGCATCGCTACGCATAAAAAACGTAACGAAATATGGATGAATTTGAGCCATTTTTTAGGAAATAGAAAAAGTCAAGATGAGTTCACTTTATGTTTCATATATTTGCATCTTCAAATAAAAACAGAATCATGCAAGACGGATTATACGCAAAATTTAACACAACAAAAGGAGAAATTCTTGTTGCTTTAGAGTATCAAAAAACCCCAGGAACGGTAGGTCATTTTGTTGCTTTAGCAGAAGGGAATTTAGAAAACAAAGTAAAACCTCAAGGAACACCATATTATGATGGTTTAAAATTCCATAGAGTGATTCCAGATTTTATGATTCAAGGTGGTTGTCCACAAGGGTCTGGTGCTGGAAATCCAGGGTACCAGTTTGATGATGAGTTTCATCCAGATTTAAAACACGACGGGCCAGGAGTATTATCTATGGCCAATGCAGGACCAGGAACAAACGGAAGTCAGTTTTTTATAACACATGTAGAAACATCTTGGTTAGATGGTAAACATACAGTTTTTGGTAAAGTTGTAACCGGACAAGATATTGTTGATGCTGTTGCACAAGGTGATAAAATAGAGAGTTTAGAAATTATAAGAGTAGGGGCAGATGCCGAAGCTTTTAATCCTATTGAAGCATTTAGAACTTTTGAAGGATCTAGAGCAAAAAGAGAAGCAGAAGTAAAAGCTGCCGCAGAGGCAGAATTAGATAAACTAGCTGCAGGTTTCGATAAAACCGAAAGTGGTTTACGTTACCAAATTATCCAAAAAGGAGATGGTGTAAAAGCAGAAAAAGGACAAACAGTTTCTGTACATTATAAAGGACAATTATCTGACGGAACTGTTTTTGATTCGTCATACAAACGTAATGCACCTATTGATTTTCCATTAGGAGTAGGTCAAGTTATTCCAGGATGGGATGAAGGTATTAGTTTATTAAAAGTTGGAGACAAAGCGCGTTTAGTAATCCCGAGTCATTTAGGATACGGTAGTGCTGGTGCAGGAGGTGTTATACCTCCAAATGCTACTTTAGTTTTTGATGTAGAATTGATGGATGTAAAATAACATTTCACTACATATTAAAATAAAGAAGCACCTTATTAAGGTGCTTTTTTATTTTAACAGTTATAATAACTAATTGACCGAATACTTTTGTAAATATTCTTACGGTTTTTGTACCTTTATATTATGGTTAGTGTAAGGGATACAGGTTTATATAAGCATGTACTAAAAGAATGTAATTATGCTTTTGGTAATGTTTATATGTTTAAAGACTTTGTTGTTTCAGAATTTTTTAAAGGAGAAACTATAACTTGGGATAATCATGCGAAAATCATGATTTACGACATCGAATCTTTTTATGATACAGATGGTTCAGATGTGGTTTATATATCGAATAGAATTAATTCTTATTCTGTTGTAGCTTCAGATTGGTTAAAGTTTTACAAGTCAAGCTATAAAGTAAAAGCCTATTGTATTGTTTCAGAGAAAGATGTAGGTTTTTTAAACTCTATGATAGAAAAATTATTTTTCAAAAAGCAAATTTTGCATTTCACCAATTTATTAGCAGCTGTGAATTTTGTTGAAAAAGGCCTGGTAGAAATCTCTTAACAATTGGTTATATTTGTTCTTATGACGGAACAAGAACTACAAAACCTAAAATACCCAATTGGGCAATTTGATTGTCCAGAAACTATTACCCAAAAACATATTGAAGACTGGATCACGGTTTTAGAGCAATTTCCAATTAAATTTGAAGCGCTTGTTAAACACCTTTCTAAAGAACAATTAGATACTACATACAGACCAGGAGGATGGACAATCAGGCAGGTGGTGCATCATGTTTCAGATAGTCATCACCATAGTTATACACGTTTTAAATGGGCTTTAACTGAAGATAAACCCATTATTAAGGCTTACTTTGAAGATCGTTGGGCAGAGTTAAGTGATAGTAAGTTCGAGCCAATTCAAATGTCGATTGAACATTTAAAAGCTATTCATTATAAGTTAGTTAGCTTATTAAAATCGTTATCTCCTGAAGATTTAAAAAGAAGCTTTATTCATCCAGAAACTAACAACGAAGTTTTACTTAGTTATAATATTGGTAATTATGCTTGGCATAGTAAACACCATTATGCACATGTTGAAAATTTAATGAAGCGAAAAGGGTGGTTATAAATGATTAGAGATTTACAAATAAACGATGCGCAAGAATTACTAAGTATTTATAATTATTATGTATTAAATACTACCGTAACTTTTGATGTAGAACCCTTATCTATTGATGCATTTTTAGCTAAATTAAAACTAATTTCTGCTGATTATCCTTTTATTGTTTTTGAAGACAATAACGAAATTCTAGGCTATGCTTATGGCAGTAGATTCCGACCCAAACCAGCTTACAATTATGTAGTTGAATCTACGGTTTATGTAAAGCATACAGCACATGGAAAACAGATTGGTACAAAACTTTATGCAGAATTATTAAAGCAATTAAAAGAAACCAATTTACATACTGTATTGGGTGTTTTAACTATACCAAATGATGCTAGCATAAAACTTCACGAAAAGTTTGGTTTCGAGCAGGTGGCTAACCTAAAAGAAGTCGGGTTCAAATTTGGCGAATGGCAACATGTTGGAATTTGGCAATTAAAATTAGACTAGCGTTTCCATTTAATGCCACAACCAATACTTGGTTTTTGTAATTGTGTATTGGCTTTGTTTTCAATTAAACAATCTAAAGCATGTCTGAGGTCTTTTCCAGATACCGGAATAGTATTTCCTGGTCTAGAATCATCTAGTTGACCTCTGTAAACTAGTTTTAAATCCTTATCAAAAACATACAAATCGGGAGTACAAGCAGCATGGTAAGCTTTTGCTACATTTTGAGATTCGTCGTATAAATAAGGAAACGGGTAGTTTTCATTTTTAGCAAGTGCTTTCATTTTTTCAGGTGAATCCTGAGGGTAATTAACAATATCGTTACTAGAAATAGCAATAAAACTAATGCCTTTTTCCGCGTAAGCGTTTGCTATGGAAACTATTTCAGAATTGATATGAATCACAAAAGGGCAATGATTACATATAAATAGTATGACTGTGCCTTGCTTTCCTTTTAATGTGTTGAGATTTAAAGTTGAATCTGAAACCGTATCTAAAAGTGAAAAATCTGGAGCTTTTGTTCCTAAAGGAATCATATTGGAAGGCGTATCTGCCATAGTTATCGTTTTTATCAAAGTTCGTAAATATTTGTATTTTTAAAAAATGAATAACACAATTACTTTTGAAGATTTTACTAAAGTAGATTTACGCGTTGGGACTATTATTGAAGTTCTTGATTTCCCAGAAGCTAGAAACCCAGCTTATCAACTTACTATAGATTTTGGAGCGTTAGGAATTAAAAAATCTTCTGCTCAAATAACGACACTTTATAAAAAAGAAGATTTATTAAATAGGCAGGTTGTAGCAGTTGTTAACTTTCCTAAAAAGCAAATTGCAAAATTTATGAGTGAATGCTTGGTTTTAGGCGCGGTTAATGGTAAAGATGTTATACTTTTAAATCCTGAGAACAAAGTGAAAAATGGAACCTCTGTAAATTAATTTATGCAAGATTTAGATACCGTTAAAATTAACTTTGACAGTAATGGGTTATGGGTTTTAAATATAGCACTTGCGCTTGTTATGTTTGGTGTGGCTTTAGGGATAACACTAAATGACTTTAAAGCGTTGTTAAAACAACCTAAACTTGTTTTAATTGGGGTTTTATCGCAATTTATACTATTGCCTCTGGTTACATTTCTTCTTGTTATTTTAATACAACCACAGCCTAGCATTGCATTAGGCATGTTTATGGTTGCTGCATGTCCTGGAGGAAATATATCAAATTTCATGACACATATGGCTAAAGGGAATACCGCTTTGTCTATTAGTCTTACAGCTTTTGCAACTTTTCTAGCAATGTTTATGACGCCTTTTAATTTTCGGTTTTATAGTGGATTATATGAACCCACAGCTCAAATTTTAAAAGCTGTAGAATTAGATTCTTTTGAGTTGGTGAAACTCGTTATTTTAATACTTGGTGTGCCTTTACTATTTGGCATGTTATTACGGTATAAGAACCCGATGTTAGCATTGAAGCTTACTAAAATATTAAAACCCTTATCAATAGTAATTTTTGCGGCAATTGTTGTTATTGCTTTTTCAAAAAATATTGATGTTTTTAATGCATATATTGATCATGTATTAGCTATTGGGATTTTTCATAATATTATAGCATTACTTTTAGGGTTTTTAGTCGCTAAACTATTTAGATTATCATTTAAAAACCAGAAGACATTGGCTATAGAAACTGGAATTCAAAACTCGGGTTTAGGCTTATTGTTAATTTTTTCTTTCTTTAACGGGTTAGGAGGGATGGCTATTTTAGCAGCTTTCTGGGGTATTTGGCATATTATATCGGGATTGTTGTTAGCGTTTTTTTGGTCAAGAAAAAAAGAAGAAGTTTGAAGCGTATTTGGTTATCATTTGTAAGAGGGTATATTGGTTTAGGCATGTTTTTCTATTTTAGAAGAATACATGTTAACAATATTGAAAATGTACCTAAAAACAAGCCAGTTTTAGTATTGAGCAATCACCAAAATGCGCTTTTAGATGCTTTGTTAATCGCAATTAAATGTGGTAGGTTTTCTTATTTTTTAACCCGAGCAGGCGTTTTTAATAAACCATTTGTTGCTAAAATTTTGAAAAGTTTACAAATGCTTCCTGTTTATAGAATTAGAGATGGTTGGGGGAATTTAGCTAATAACAATGCTATTTTTGCAACCTGTTCTAAACTATTAAATAACAATGCGTGTATTGTAATATTTCCTGAAGGTAATCATAGTTTAAAAAGAACCGTACGGCCTTTAAGCAAAGGGTTTACAAGAATAATAATGGAGACTTTTGAAGAGAACCCGGCACTAGATTTGCAGTTGCTTCCTGTTGGTTTAAATTTTAAGCATGCAGATAAATTTCCTGATAGTACTTCAATCTATTTTGGGAAGCCAATAGCCGCTAATACCTATGTTTCTGAAAATAAAAATGAATCTGTTATTAAGCTGAAAACTAAAATACAGTCTGAAATAGCTGAATTAACTACTCACATTCCAAAAGATAATTACGATTCTGATTTAAATAGATTGCATAGTTTAGATGTTGATTTTTTAAAGCCTAAAGCGGTTAATAATTGTTTGAATTCTGGGTTTGAAGACTGTGAGTCAAAAAAACCGGATAGCAATTTTAGGTTCTTTAAAAATGTGTTTAAAATATTATTAATAATCGCTTTTATTTTGCCTGTTCTAGTATGGAAGTATGTTGCTAAACCAAAAATAAAAGAAATAGAGTTTTTATCTACTTTTAGGTTTGCTGTAGTTGTTACATTGGCGCCTTTATGGTTAATTGTTGTATTTGCAACAATAACTTTTACATTAGGTTGGCAATTGGCATTTGGCTATTTTATTGCTAGTTTATGTATAGCCTTATTAGCAGTTAAGCTATAAAAAAATATAAAAAAATATAAAAAAAAACCGCAACGGTTAGTTGCGGTTTGTGTTTATTATGATTTTAATATTAAATATCGTCAAAATTTATATCTGTAAAACTTTCAGGAGTCTGAGTTTTTAAATCTGCTTCAGTAACTCTAGAACCATCATCTTCATATTCTTTTTTGAAATCTTTTTGATGACGCTCACTAATTACTTCATCACCTTTTTCGCTAATGATATAATCAGTCATTTCGGCTAGAATTTCTTTGAATTCTGTAAAGTCTTCTTTGTAAATATATATTTTATGTTTTTTGTAATGAAATGATCCGTCGTCATTAGTGAATTTTTTACTTTCAGTAATAGTTAAGTAATAGTCTTCTGCTTTTGTAGCTCTTACATCAAAAAAGTAGGTTCTTCTACCTGCTCTTAATACTTTTGAAAAAATTTCCTCTTTCTCCATCATACCGTTATACATAATTTAATTATCTAGTTATTGTATCAAAAATCTAAAAAAAAAGCTAATAACCAATTGATTTTAAATTTTCTTTTTAAAACATCAAACTTTATTGAATTTAATTAAATGAAAATGGCCTTTTTTGTAATTATTTATTAGAAGACGTTTCGCTTAATTGTTTTAAGTATAGATGTTTATAGTAACCTTCTATGTTTATTAGGCTATTATGAGTGCCTTCTTGAACAATTTCACCATCATCTAAAACAATAATTTTATCTGCGTTTTTAGCCGATGAAACTCTATGACTAACAATAATTGATGTTTTTCCTTTTGATATTTTGTTGAGGTTCTTTAAGATTTTCTCTTCAGTTTCGGTGTCAACGGCCGATAAGCAATCGTCTAATAACAAAATTTTAGGCGACTTAATAATGGCTCTGGCGATAGATACACGTTGTTTTTGTCCTCCAGAAAGGGTTATGCCACGTTCTCCTAAAACAGTATCGTAACCTTTGTTAAAGCTAATGATGTTTTTATGGACTTGAGCGTTTTTAGCAGCTTCAATTACATCGTCTTCAGTAGCATCTTGCTTACCAAATTTAATATTGGTTTTTATAGTATCAGAAAACAAGAAAGCATCTTGAGGTACGTAGCCAATACTATCTCGTAAATCGTTTAAATTTAGCTTACTTATTTCTGTATTACTAATGGTTATAGATCCTTTATCAATATCGTATAGCCTACCTATTAAATCTAAAATGGTTGATTTTCCAGATCCTGTTTTCCCTAGTATAGCTAATGTTTCACCTTCTTTAATGTTAAAACTTATGTTTTTTAGTGCTTGAATATTGGTGTCGTTATAAGTAAAAGATACATTTTTGAAATTAATATCTCCTTTTATTTCAGTAGGTGCATCTACGGTGTTTTTAATTTCAGGTTCAATTTTTAAAAACTCATTAATTCGTTTTTGCGATGCTTCGGCTTGCTGTACTATAGAGGTTACCCAGCCCACAGTTGCAACGGGCCAAGTAAGCATATTTACGTAAATGATAAACTCTGCTATGGTTCCAATACTTTCTATTTCACCATTAATATATTGCATACCGCCAATATAAATAACAAGAAGGTTACTGGTACCAATAAGTAATACCATCATGGGAAAAAACCAAGCTTGTACTTTAGCTAGGCTAATTTGCTTTTCTTTACTTTCTGTAGCAAGCGATTTAAAATTTACTGAGGTTTGTGGCTCAATACCATAAGCTTTTATTACCGAAATACCACTAAAAGATTCTTGGGTAAATGTTGAAAGTTTAGATAGATATTCTTGTACAATCGTACTTCGCTTATGGATTTCTCTACTTAATTTATAAATTACAATAGATAAAATAGGAAGCGGTACTACCGTATATAACGTTAATTTTGGTGAGGCATTAACCATATAAATTATAACAATAACGAAAAGTGCGAGTGTATTTATACTGTACATTAATGCTGGGCCTGCATACATACGTACACGAGTTACATCTTCTGTAATCCGGTTCATTAAATCGCCTGTTCTATTACTTTTGTAAAAGTTTAAGGATAACTTTTGGTATTGCTCGTAAATTTCATTTTTTAAATCAAACTCAACATATCGAGACACATTAATAATGGTTTGCCTCATGAAAAAAGTTAGAATAGCTGCAAAAAGTGCAGCCCCAATTATGTATAGAATAGCTTCTAGTAAATGGGCTCTAAAAACAGTTTCGCTAATAGATTTATCAAAATAGTTTTCTATAGCTACAAATATTTTTTTTACATAGCGTGGTGTATAAAGTAAAAATAAACGTGCGATAATGGTTATAATTGAACCAATTATTAGACGCGTTCTATATTTATAAAAGTATTTATTTAAGTGTTTTAATTCTTTCATTTACCTAATTAGGAATAGCAGAGCAAATATAACTTAATAATAGGGAATATGATGGTTTATGAAGTTTGCAAAGTGTTAAATATCTTTTAAAAAATAGACAAATGTTTTGAATATGAACTGAACTTTGTGGATATGTGCGCGTTAGGGATTGCAGCGGAAAGCCCACAGCCCGACGTAGGAGGTGCGAGGACTTGTAACGGAAAGCCCGACCCTTTTTGGGTAACGCCCAAATAACTTTAATTTTTATTGTTATGAACTAAAATATAGTGTTATTTTTGCGGCTCGAAAAACAATGATAATTATTCATATTTTTTAATTAAGGTTCTTTGTAATGATGTTAAATAGAAGACATATACGTGTAAAAGTTATGCAAACCATGTATGCTTTTAAAGGTAGTGAGAGTGATGATTTTAGTAAAGATCAAAAGTTTTTACTTTTCAGTATAGATAATATGTATAATTTATATCTATTATTAATATCCTTATTAATTGAAGTTCAGAAAAGAGCTGAAAGCGATTTACAAAAGAAACAGAAAAAACATCTCGCTACAAAAGAGGATAAAGACCCAAATAGAAAGTTTGTTAACAACCAGTTACTTAAACTTTTAAAAGAAAACCTGCCTTTAATCGATCAATTAAAAGCTCATAATGTTAATAATTGGGAATTAGACGGTGAATACATCGATCTTATTTTTAAAGATATTATGGCTAGTGATTTGTATAAGGAATATATGAAAACCAGAGTGTCTGATTTTAAAGAAGACAAGAATTTTATTGTTGATGTCTTTAAAGATATTATTGCACCAAACGATAAGCTTTATGATTATATGGAAGATAAAAATCTGACTTGGTTAGATGATCTTCCAACGGTAAATACTACCATTTTAAAACTGCTTAGAAAAGTTAAAGAAACATCGCCTGAGAACTATTTTACACCAAAGCTTTATAAAGATATAGAGGACAAACAGTTTGCTATAGAGTTATTTAAGAAAACGCTTTTAAATGCTTCTCATATTAATGGTGAGATTGATAAGAAAACTCAAAACTGGGATTCTGATCGTATTGCTACTGTTGATTATGTGTTACTGCAAATGGCAATTTGTGAGTTGAATAATTTCCCTTCAATACCGGTAAAGGTAACTATTAACGAGTATTTAGAAATATCTAAAGAGTACTCCACTCCTAAGAGTAGTATTTTTATAAATGGTATTTTAGATAAGCTTGTAAAAGAATACGAAGCTGCTGGAGAACTAAAGAAAATTGGTAGAGGTTTAATGTAATGGCGCTTTATTATTGTAAATTATTGTTAAGAGCAGTACAAAAATTTTTAATCGATTAAATAATTACTATTTTTGCACATCTAAAAAATTTAAATAAATCTATCATGAAAAAAGTAATATTAGGACTTAGTGCTATGTGCTTAATAGCATTTACTTCTTGTAAAGAGAATGCTGCCCAAAAAATTGATGAAGCTAATGTAGCTGTTGCTGCAGAAAGAGATGCTGTGGCATCTAAATTTCCAGTATTAGAGTTTGATAAAAAAGAACATGATTTTGGAGAAATTGAAGCTAAAACATCTGTTGAAACTACTTTTAAGTATACTAATAAAGGTGAAGCACCTTTAGTAATTACAAATATTAAAAGTTCTTGTGGTTGTACAGTACCTCAAAACTGGAGTAGAGAGCCATTATTACCTGGTGATTCTGGTGAGTTTTCTGTTAAGTTTAACGGAAGCGGTGCTAACAAAATAACTAAAACAATAACAGTTACTGCTAATACAGAAGCTGGATCTGAAATTGTGAAAATTACAGCATTTGTAAAACCAGATCCTAATAAAGCAGTACCAGCTAAAAGCTAAATAAATTTATAATGGGAGAAGGTATAGGGCAATTTTTGCCATTCATTTTAATGTTTGTAGTTGTGTATTTCTTTATGATTGCACCACAAATGAAACGTGCAAAAAAAGAAAAGAAATTCGCAGCCGAATTAAAACGTGGCGATAAAGTAATTACCAAAAGTGGTTTACACGGTAAAATTGCTGAGTTAAATGATAAAGACAATAGTTGTGTTATAGAAACTATGGCTGGAAAGCTTAAGTTTGATAGATCTGCAATTTCTATGGAAATGAGTTCTAAACTTAATGCTCCTGTTGCTGTTAAGTAATTTATCTTAATTATATAATATTAAAAAGCTTCCATTCGGAAGCTTTTTTTATGCTTTATTATTACATGTTTAGCAGTTTTTGTATTTATCATGTAGTCCAACACCTTGCTGAATCATAGGAGTGATTTTTTCTAGCCTTTTAAGTTTTGTGGTGTCTCGTTTGGCAGATTCTATGTACTCACAATATTCGCGTTGTTTGTATGGCGATAAGTTCTCGAAAGCTGTTTTTAGTGTTTTATTAGAGTTTAAAACCACTTTAAGGGCATCTGGTAAAATGGTTTTCTTTGTTTTGCGTTCGGGTTTAATTTCTTTACCGAGCTTTTGGTTTTTAATGGCTTCTTTTACATAGGCTAAAACTACTTTTTTGTCTATATCACTAATGGTTTCAAAACGCATTTGTCGTAATGCCTTCGTTTTGTTTTCTTGGGCGTTAACCAATAGGTTGTGTTCATCTTTCAAAAAAACACCGTTAAAAAACCAAATTCCAAAATGATTTTTAAATGCTCCTAAACCTAAAACATTTTTACCATTAACGGTATAAACTGGTGCGTTCCATTTTATAGTCTCACCAACTTCTGTAGTATTTATAATATCTCGTAGCATGACAAGAGCATCGCTAAAATTTTGATGTTCCTCAATGTATTCCTCTACTGAATAAATCTTTTTCATAATGTCTATTCAATTTTTATTAGATATTTACTCAAAAGTCCGTCAACAGACTTTCGTGAAAACTTAGCGCCTTTAATGCGATTGTTTTCAAGGTCAATAATAAAGTTTTTAGATGTTCTAAAATCAGCCTTCTCTAAATTGGTTTTTAAAAAAGTGGCATTTAGTAAATCACAATGATCAAAAACGGATGTACTCAAATTACATTCTGTAAAATCTACACCTTCCAATTTACAGACTTTAAATATCATTTTAGATAAGTTCATTTTATAAAACGAGGCATGGCTTAATTGGCAATTGTCAACTGTTATATTAAAAGCAAAATCGCTGCATTTTTCAAAATCTATGCCTAGCATTTTACAATCTTTAAAAATAACATCTTGAAAACCAGTTTGAAAAACATTGGCAGAACTCAAATTACAATCATAGAACTCACACTCCATAAAACGTGTATTTGACAAATCTGCATCTAAAAAACTACAATTTATAAACGTACATAACTCGTAATCGCCTTTTTCAAATTCGTATTTAGAAAACGTTTCGTTTTCAAAAGTTTGCTCGTCTATAAAGTTTTGATCCATTCAATATATGATTTTAAGTTTTTTTAGTGCCTCATGTGTAAATATAATTATTATACATTTAATATTTAATAAAGCGATTTTGGTACTTATTTAAATACAAAGACTTCAATTAAAAATTGAAGTCTTTAGAAAATTATAATATATTTATTTGGTTTACATGGTGTAAAAGAACTGCTCGTTAACAATTTTACCATCGTTCACTTCAAACACGCAAACCTCTTCCATTTGTTGTCTGCCACGGTCTTTAAACGTAACATCAAAACTCATTTTTGCTGTAAAATGGTTATCTGCTACCAAAGGATCTGAGATCTCTCCACTATGAAATTCCACAACATTATCTAACCATTGTTTACTTTTCTCCCAAACGTTCTGTTTGCCCGTAACCACTTCGCCATAAGGCACTCCAGGCATTTCTTTACTCGTAACGTTTTCGCCATAAAGTTCTTCAATGCATTCCATGTTTTTGCCTTCACGACACATTTGTGCCCACTTATTTGCTACTTCTTGTGTATTCATAGTTTAATTTGTTTTGATGATTTATAAAAGTAACAAATAATTATTTACTGAAATCTTAATAAAATGTTATGTTTTTTTAATTGTTAATGATTTTATGACTTTTCTAAGAGTAAAGTCAAGCAAGGGTTTAACCTTAATTTAAAGCCGATTTATAAGTCTCTAAACAACGTTCGCGAGCAAATTTATGGTCTACCATTGGTTGTGGGTAAGTAAGTTCTTGAAAATCTGGAACCCATTTCTTAATGTAGTTTAAGTCTTTGTCAAACTTTTGTATTTGGGTAGTTGGGTTAAATATTCTAAAGTATGGTGCAGCATCAACACCACTACCAGCAACCCATTGCCAATTGCCAATATTACTTGCCATATCGTAATCGTGAAGTTTCTCGGCAAAATAGGCCTCGCCCCATCGCCAATCTATAAGTAAGTGTTTGCATAAAAAACTACCAACTAACATTCTAACTCTGTTGTGCATAAAGCCTGTTTGGTTTAGTTGCCGCATACCAGCATCAACTAATGGGTAACCTGTATTGCCTTCGCACCAAGTATTAAATTCGGCTTCGTTATTACGCCACTCGATACGATCGTATTTAGGCTTAAAACTGGAGTCTTTAGTGTGTGGAAAGTGCCAAAGAATTTGAGTAAAAAATTCACGCCAAATGAGTTCTTGCCAAAATATTTCGTTTGTTTCACCAATTGCTTTTTTAACCATTTTACGAACGCTAACTGTTCCAAAACGTAAATGTGGTCCTAGTCGTGACGTACTATCTTTTGCAGGGAAGTTTCTAGTGTCTTCGTATTCTTGGATTAGGGTTGGTGTTACCTGGTATGGTTCTATATGTTGATTTGATTTTATAAAACCAATATCTGATAAACTTAAGTTTGGCAATTCGGTTTCAGAGATTAAATTGTCAAGTAATGTTTCTGAAGGGTATAGTTTAAATTCGAGTGCTCTAAATGCTTCTTTCCAGCGTTTCATGTAAGGTGTGTAAACCAAATAGGGTTTACCATCGCTTTTTGTGACATCATCTTTTTCAAAAATAACTTGGTCTTTAAACGTTTGGAATTCAATATTGTTTTTAGATAAAAATCTGTTTATTTCTGTATCACGCGTTTTAGCATAAGGTTCGTAATCATGATTTGTAAAAACAGATGCTATATGGTACGTTTTAACTAATTGCTTGTAGACATCAATTGGTTTGCCATGAAACAACGCTAAACTTGAGCCAAATTCGGTTTTTAAGGTCTTATTTATTTGTTGTAAGGTTTCATGAATAAAAGTTACTCGTGCATCATTTTCTGGTAATTTTTCAAGAATATCTTCGTCAAAAATAAAAATGGGTAATACGGGGTTCTTATTGCTTAAAGCTTCATAGAGTCCAACATTATCATCTAATCTTAAATCGCGTCGAAACCAAAAAATATTTACTGTTTGCTTCATTAAAAAACTAAAATTTATTTCCGCGAAAGCGAAAATTATATATTATTTATAAACCCCAAAAAGAGCTTCTAATTTTTCTGTTCTGTAATTAAAAATCTCTTCCAATTTAGGTTTTACTAATATAGGATGAACTAATTGCCCAAGTACACCAAAGGGCACTTTATAATCTATAATATCTTCCATTTCTACTCCGCCATCAATTTCTTTTATAAAATGTTTATGATGCCATAGGGAATAAGGGCCAAAGCGTTGCTCGTCTACAAAATAATTTTTGTCTACACTATGCGTAATTTCAGTAACCCATTTTGTTTTAATACCTAATACAGGAGTAACAATGTACTGTATTATCTGTCCAGCAAACATAGGTCTATCGGCACCAGATAAAATTTCAAATCCCATATAGTCTGGCGTTATAGTCTTTAAGTTTCTAGGATCTGACAAAAAATCCCAAGCTTGATTAATAGTAATTGGTAAGTTTTGTTTTTTATGTAGTCTATAAATTTTCATGGTAGATTTAATTGTTCAGTAAAATGTAACCGTTTAATGAGGTTGCAATACAAAGCCATATTAAATAGGGCAGTATAAGCAGGGTTTTAAAACCCATTTCTTTTTTAAAAGAGAATGTAAATGCAGCTACAACAAAGGTTAGTAATAGAATAACTGTAAAACCAACACCAACAAGATGTTGATTGAAAAATATGTAATTCCAGATAACGTTTAAAATAAATTGTATTGTAAATAAGACAAGTATTTTAGCAGTTGGAATTGACTTGTATAAATAGGCCATGTAGATGGCAAAACAAATCATTATAGTTGTCCAAGCTACACCAAATACCCATCCTGGTGGTGTCCAAGGAGCTTGGTTTAAATTAGTGTACCATTCAGTTTGTGGCCCATTATTCATAAGCCAACTACCAATTGCCAAAGCCGCAAAATTAGTGACTAAGAAAATAACGAGATATTTAAGCAACTTCATTTTTTAGTTGATTTATTTGTTCTGCAATTTTTTGGGCTTCTGCATATTTATCATCACTTGCCGACCTGTTTATGGTTGATAGGCTGTGCCATTCTTTCATTAATGCTTCATATTTTGATTGAAGTTTTTCAACTTCTGTTTTCTTTTTGAATAATCCGAACATAACTTTTTATTTTAAATGTTTTGTGATTTTAGAACTTAATGGATTTGTAGTAGACATATAATAGTCTATTAAAGTTCCATTTGAGCTCACTAAATATTTTTGAAAGTTCCATTTTACTGAAGAACTTTTCACACCATTATTAATATCTTCAGTTAACCAAGAATATAATGGATGTTTGTTTTTCCCTTTTACATCAACTTTTTCTGTAATTAAAAATGTGACACCATAATTAAGTTCACAAAACGAAGTTATGGTTTCTGCATTACCAGGTTCTTGCTTTCCAAATTGATTACAGGGCACGCCTATAATTTGAAGTTTATCTTGATACTGATCATATAACTCTTGTAAGTCTTTATACTGTGGTGTAAACCCACATTTAGAGGCAACATTGACGAAAAGGATATGTTTGCCTTTAAATTCGGTAAGATTAATTGGTTTTCCATTTATGGCATTAATTTTAATATCGTAAATAGAGTCTACATTTATTTTTTCAGCACTATTTTTAGAACTTAAAGTAGTTAAAAATTCTTTTAATGGATTCATGAATTTATATTTTAAAACTAACAATACCGCAGTCCATTTCAAATATTTGGCCAGAAATAGAGGCACAGCTATCCGATATTAAAAAGGTTGCCATGTCTGCAACTTCATCTGGCGATAAAAACTTTTTTAAAGGATGACGCTCAGTAATATTTTCTATCATCTTATCGTTTCGTAATAATTTTGAAGCGAGTTGCGTATCTGTCACAGTTGGAGCTATAGCGTTTACGCGTATGGTAGGCGCTAATTCGGCTCCTAAAGACTTTACTAAACCTTCTATCCCAGATTTGGAAACAGCTACGCTAGCATGGTAAGGCATGCCTAATTTTGCAGCTACGGTACTAAATAGAACAATAGCTGGTTTGTCTCCGTTTTTTAAAATTGGTAGGTATTTTTGAATCACTTTTACAGCACCAAGCACATTGATTTCAAAATCATTTTTAAAATCATCAATACTTAACCTAGAAATGGGTTTTAAATTAATACTGCCTGGACAATAAACTAAACCGTCAGCCATATCAATTTCTGGTAATTCATCTTGTGTAACATCGCAACTATGGTGAGTTAAGTTTTTATGCGATATTTCTGGAGTACTTCTGCTAATGTTAACAACATTGCAATAGGCTAAAAGCTTTTCAATTAAAGCTTTACCAATGCCCTTACTTCCACCAACTACTATTATTGTTTTCATAGGTTTCAGGGCATTTTATTTGTTATGGCCTGCCCTTTAGCCTTTTTTCAATTTTTTGTTTTATAACGGTTAAGCGTTTCATAAGATCCATAATCTCAGGATCTTTTTCTACTTTATAAATATCGTTTAAACCTAATATTAAACTTTTTACCTCTCTAGACGATTCGATGCGCTCACTTGTTGTTTTAAAAGTGTGTCTACGCTGCTCGAATTCTAAAGCTTTATCAATAATTTCCATAATTTTTTTTAATCTTTAATCTATTCTATTTGCTGCAAATTGCATACCAAGTGGGGCAATATAGTAAATTATGACAGATTAACTATTTTTATATAGAATTATTAGGAAAAATTTAGTATTAATAGATATTTGATAATACTTTTTATTAAAATATTACAATAGTCTGCCTTTTAGTCGCTTTTCAACTTTTCTTTTTATAACTGTTAATCGTTTCATGATATCCATTATTTTTTCATCTTTTTTCACTTTATAAACCTGATTTAAATCAAGGATTAAAGCTTTTGCTTCTCTGGAAATCTTAACACGATCGCTGGTTGATAAAGATCTCATCTTTCTTTGTTCAAATTCTAATGCTCTGTCTATTAGTTCCATAATATTAACTATTTATATAATTCTGTAATTCTGTGATTTTTTCTGAAGTATTAAACTTGCCGCCATAAAAAGCGGTGATTGTAGAAGAGGTGTCGTCTTTTATGCCTCGTGATGAAACACATAAATGCTTAGCATCTATAATAACGGCAACATCTTCGGTTTCTAAAATCGATTTTAATTCGTTTGCAATTTGGTTAGTCAACCGTTCTTGCACTTGCGGTCGTTTGGCAAAATATTCAACTATTCTATTTAGTTTAGATAAACCAATAACTTTTCCAGAGGATATATATGCCACATGTGCTTTTCCAATAATTGGTACAAAATGATGCTCACAATTAGAGTAAAATGTAATATTCTTCTCTACTAACATTTGGTTGTACTTATATTTGTTATCAAACAGAGCAACTTTTGGTTTATTCTCAGGATTTAAACCTGAAAATATTTCATCTATGTACATTTTTGCTACTCTTTTTGGGGTGCCTTTTAAAGAGTCATCATTTAAGTCTAGACCCATAACATCCATAATTTCTTCAAATAAAATGGAAATACGTGCTTTCTTTTCTGAATCGCTTAGCTTGAAAGCATCTTTTTTCATAGGTGTTTCTAAACCGGTAGAAAGATGGTCGTCACCAATATCTTGTACAGAAAAGCCATTCAATTTGTGTCCGTTTGTCTTTTTTTCTAATGTGTTTGTTTTCATATCCTCTTTTTTATGTGCTGTATTAATAGTGAAACATTAATCAAAGCACGTTAACGTTTTGAAATTTTATTATGAGTTATTTGCTTTTGTCTGCTACATTTAAAGCGCCCTTTTTCAAATACTCTTATTTTTTCATGTTTTGTTTTTCGTCCTTGCACTCGTTTTCTCCACAGTTTAAAACTGCTTAACTTCAATTCTTTCCTCATTAGAGCAATGACTTCTTGTTCTTTCAAGCCAAATTGAAATTTTATAGCATCAAAAGTGGTTCTATCTTCCCAAGCCATTTCAATAATTCGATCTATTTCTACTACGGATAAACTCATATAGCTTGGAAATTATATTGTTGGTCGTATTTTATTTTTTCATCTAACATTTTATTAAAAAACCGCTTGTTTTCTTTAAACATTTTATTGTTTCTAAAATGAATAAATCGTCCTTGGGCGTGAATACTTGCTCCATTAGTTTTATAAATAACTAACTGATAATATGGAATGGCCCAAGTGAAATTTTTAAGACCTTTATTTATTAATATTAATATGCCGTTTTTTCTGAGTTCTATATTGGCGTAATTAGCATCGGAGACAATATTCATGTAAGTTTGTAAATTAGGACTTACATTATCTATAATCATACGTTTTGAGCCAATACCTTTCATTTTTATCGATTCTAACAAGGTAAAAGACCGCCCTACCAAATCTTCTAAAATTTGCTTTTCGTCTTTATTGTGATAAGTTGAATCGAGTATCATAATTACTGCTTTATACCTCAAATATACAAAATGTTTAACTTATAATAAAATAAGTTAAACAAAATTATATATTGAACTATTGATAAAACCTATGGTTGGGTTTATTCTGCTAATGAATAATCGTTTAGAAGCTTGAAGATCTGTGGTTTAGTGTGTGTTTTTTTAATATTCTTTTGCTTTCTTCAATTACTTTTTTGTTTTTTCGAAGACCCCATAATGTGTCACCAGCTTTTTTACGTGATTTATCTATGTCTACAATTGGATATGGATAATCTATACCAAGCTTAAAGTTGTAGAATTGCTGTTCCATTTCTGTCATTAAAAAGGGTTGGTGTGCGAAAGGCGTATCTAGTGCATCTAATTCGGGAACCCATTTTTTAATAAATGTTGCTTCTGGATCGTGCTCAAGGCTATTTTTTATGGGGTTATAAATTCTGAGCATATTTATACCAGTTTCTCCTGCTTGCATTTGTAATTGAGGAAAGTGAATCCCGGGTTCAAAATCTAAAAACATTTGAGATAAATGAATTGTTGCTTCTTGCCATGGCTGCCAAAGATTATGTGTAAAAAATGAAACCACTAGGGCACGCATTCTAAAATTTAAATACCCTGTTTCGTTTAAACAACGCATGCAAGCATCTACAAGGGGGTAACCAGTTTGTCCAGTTTTCCATGCTTCTTGATATGCTTGGGAGATACTCTTTTTTAGTTTATGAAAGCCTTTGTTGATACTGGCTTCTTCCATGGTGTGTTCCATTTCAAACTTTTGTATAAAATGGGCTTGCCAACGTAAGCGCGACATAAATGCTTCAAGGGCTTTTTTATGTTTTGATGTGGTTTTTAAATGATAAGCTTCATGATATACTTCTCTAATTGATAGGTTTCCCCAGGCTATATAAGGTGATATTCGGCTACAACTACTTCTAGCTAATTCTGGTTTTGAAATGTTAAACATATAGTTTGGATATCTGTCTTTAAAAAAAGATTTTAAGTATTTAAGCCCAATAGAGCGTCCTCCTTTTTGAAAAGGCGAATTATTATCTGTTTGTAAGTTTGGTAATTTAAAATAAGTTTCTAATGTTTCTATTTCACTTATTGATAATAATTGGTTCTCTTCCGGATTAAAAAGTAGTGGCTCTATTTCATAAAAAGCATTACATAATGTATTCCAGTTTTTTCTGTCTTTTAGGCCGCGTCTAACACCATTGTTTATATTCTCATGCCACGATATTAAGTTGTTTTTACAAAACCGTTTGAAATTCGTATCTCTTTCAAAAGTTACTAAAATACCAGTTTCTTGATGCGAATAAATATCGGATATTTTATAGTTACTCAAGAGTTGATTAAATACTGCTATTATATTAGATTGTACTACTAAAACTTTAGAATTAAAAGGCGCTAAAGCTGTGTTTAGATCTTTTAAAGACTCTTTTACAAAATCCCAATGGCGTTTGCTATAATGAGAATCGTTTAATAAAAAAGGTTCAAAACTATAAAGTATTAAAACGCGTTTTCCAGTTTTTAAAGCATTAAAAATGGCTTCATTATCGTATAAACGTAAATCGCGTTTTAACCAAACTACATGTATTTGAGGTTTAGTATTCATCTTGATGCGCTATTATATGTTGTGCTTTTTCTTTTATTTTTTGTAATTCAGAGGGGTTCATTTTATCTAATAAACTATACATCATGCCCATTCTAAAATTGGTTCCTAATTGAGCTCGTTTTTCATCTAAGAAATTCCAATACAAACTATTAAACGGACACGCATCTGCTTCTAGCTTTTTGCTTTTATTGTAGTGGCAATCTGTACAATAATTACTCATTTTATTAATGTATGAACCTGATGATACATAGGGTTTTGTTGCTATTTTGCCTCCATCGGCAAACTGGCTCATGCCTCTTGTGTTTGTTAGTTGTACCCATTCTATGGCATCAACATAAATACCTAAATACCAATTATCAACTTCGTCTGGGTGGGTTTGTGTTAAAAGCGCATAATTACCAGTAATCATTAATCGCTGGATATGGTGCGAATATCCATTGTCTAAAGCGTTTGTAATAGCGTGTTTTAAACAATTCATTTTAGTATTACCAGTCCAGAAAAAATTAGCAAGTTTATTGTGGTTGTCTAACTTGTTTTCTTGTTTGTACTCTGGCATAAAGGCCCAATACATACCTCGCATATACTCGCGCCATCCAATAACCTGCCTAATAAAACCTTCTACTTGAGAAATATGAATGGCGTCACCAAATTTTCTGTAATAATTAATTACTGTAGACACCACGTCTTTAGCAGAAATTAGCTTTAAATTCATGGCGAATGATAATCGCGAATGGAATAAATAATCCTCATCTGTATGCATGGCATCTTGGTAGTCTCCAAAATGAATTAAAAGCGTTTCACAAAAATATTTTAGTTGTTCTAAAGCTTGCACTCTGGTAATAGGATAGGGGAATGTTTTAGTTTTAAAGTGTCCAATGGTATTAATATCGGTTTCCTCTAAGTCTTCAATTATTTCAGAAACATCATTTTTGAATAATTTGTATTTAGGAATGTCAACATCGCCTTTCCATTTGTTTCTGTTGCTTTTGTCGTAATTCCATTTGCCGCCCTCAGGTTGGTTCGCAACCATTAGAATATCATATTTTTTACGCATATCTCGATAAAAATTTTCCATCAGAAACTGTTTTTTGCCTTCAAAGAAATTTTTTAAATCGCTGCGTTTCGTTAGAAAATGTTCTGCGGAATAGACTTCAGACTTAATATTTAATTCGTTACAGAAATCGTTAAGTTGCTTGTCAAGCCTGTATTCATCAGGAAAAATGTATTCAAACTTTTCAATGTTATTTTCTTGAATTAAAAATGAAAGATTCTCGGTTAAAATTTGCTTATTGTTTTCATCATTTATTTTAAGATAAATAACGTTGTGATTATTTGTTTTTAAATCTTCTGAAAACTGACGCATTGCAGCAAAAAAGCCAATAACTTTTTGAATGTGATGTTTAACATAATCTGTTTCTTGACGCATTTCAAAAAGACAGTAGGTAACATCGTCATGCGTTTCTTTAAACCATGAGTGTTTTATATGGAGTTGATCGCCTAATATGAGTCTTAGTGTTTTCATTTAAAATAAGGTTTCTTGTAGCCATAAATTTTGAAATTTCCCATTAGCATCGTAACGTTCGGCTTGTAATTGTACATTAAATTTCCGGTCTCTAGGATCGTTACCAATACCAGAAACATACATCCAATTGCCATAATTGCTATGCACATCGTAATCTATAAGCATCGATTCAAAATATGCGGCACCAATTCTCCAATCTAGTTTGAGTTCTTTCGAAAAGTATGATGCCACATTCTGCCTACCTCTATTGCTCATCCATCCTGTTTTTTTTAATTCTATCATATTGGCATTTACAAAAGCTGATGCCGTTTTACCGTTTATCCATTGTTCAACTTCAATTTCGTTGTTATGCCAATCGTAATTTTTTTTAAGAATTCCATCTATTTTAAAAATTGCATTTTTATGTTTTAGCGCTATGTATTTAAAATAATCGCGCCAAATCAATTCAAAAATGAGCCAATATGTAGATTGGTTTTTAAAATGTACTTTCTCGAATTCTTTAACATGCCAATAAATAGTTTTTGCAGAAATACTTCCGTTTGCTAACCATGTCGAAAATTTAGAACTATAGTCTATACCCACTAGTCCATTTCTTGTCTTTTTATAAAAACCTAATCTTTTAGTTTCAAAAAAATAATGGTTTAATCTCTTTAAAGCTTCATCTTCACCGCCTTTAAAGGGAAATGCAGCATTTGGATGTATTTCAAAGTCTTCAAAACCTAAGTCTTGTAATGTTGGAATGTTGGTTTTATTATGACTATTTGGAAACGATTCTGATTTACAAATTGAATTTGAAGCCCTTACTTTACTATGTTTTTCAAGATGTTTTCTAAAATTAGTAAACACTTTGGGAATGTCTGAAAGTGACATACCAATATCATTGGGGTGATATAAAAACTGATTGTAAATCGTGTTAAAAATAATGTTATCGGGCAGCGTTTTTTTTAGATTTTCTAGAACGGTTTCTTCTTCTAGAGTCCATTCTTTTTGAAGGTATATATTTTCAATTTTGTATTCTGAAATTAACTGAGGCAAACACTCTTCAGGCCATTCTGTGAAAACATACAGTTCTATATTCAGCTTTTTAAGATTGACTTTTAAGTTTTGAACTGTTTCAATTAGAAATTTAGCTCTGTATTTTTCTGTTTTTTTAAATCCGAATTCATCATTCTCAAACTGTCTGGGATCAAAGCAATACGCGGCAATAATATGTTTGCTTTCTGTAATGGCTTGATTTAAAACATTATTGTCTTTTACGCGTAAATCGTTTCTAAACCAAACTAAACTTGTATTGTTTTGTTTCTTCTGCATCGTTCACTACAATATTTAACAGTATCCCAGTTTTTCTCCCATTTTTTCCGCCAATTGAAAGTTAAATGGCAAACGGGACATGTTTTTTGTGGTAAATGTTGTTTTCTATGATTCGACATTAACCAACTTGTTAATCATACCTTTAAAAATAAAACCATGGAATGGCAAGACGCTATACCAATATAATCTGCCCCAAAGTCCGCGTGGTCTAAATGTCGCTGTTTGTTTAAGAAGGTTATCTTCAATTTTAAATTCTAACCAAGCCTCTCCAGGTAAGCGCATTTCTGCATAGAGGAGTAGTTTTTGCTGTTTTTTATCGGCAAAAATAACGCGCCAAAAATCTAAAGCATCTCCAGCATCTAACTCAGTAAGACTTGTTCGGCCACGTCTTAAACCAATACCTCCAAAAAGTTTATCAATATAACCGCGAATACGCCATAAAAATGTACCGTAATACCAGCCGGTTTTACCTCCAATAGCCCAAATTTTATCGATTGTTTTTTTTGTATTTGTAACTGGACGTTCTTTATAATCATGAAAACATCCATATTTAGGAACATTTACATATTTGTGAAGTTGATTACGGAGCCTACCACTACTTATCATAGAATCTTTCCAACTAGAAATGATGCTGTTTTGCTCTATTTTTTCGAAAGCTAATTCAACGGCTTCTTTGTAGGTTAGTGGTTTTACACCTAATAACGTGTTAATGTTACTAGATTTTCCAATTATTTGAACACCCATACTATCGACTAAAGATGTAGCAAGTTTGTAAGATGTTGATGTTACAAAATACAACCAGTAAGATGATAATTTTGGAGTCATTACTGGCACCGTTAAGATATATCTGTTTAGATCTCTTACTTCTGCAAATTGCAAAAGCATTTGTTTATAAGTAAGCACTTCTGGACCAAAAACATCATAAGTATTATTATATACTGCTTCGTTACCCGCTGCCCTTGTTAAAAATGCAATAACATCTCGAACGGCTAGCGGCTGAGTTTTCGTGTTGAGCCATTTTGGTGCAATCATAAAAGGTAGTTTTTCAACTAAATCTCTTATAATTTCAAAAGATGAGCTTCCAGAACCTACAATAATTCCCGCTTTAAAGATCGTGAGCGCATATTTTGCAGATTCCAGTATGTCTTCAACATTTTTTCTAGATTGTAAATGTTTGGAGAGCTTATCTTCATTAGTTATACCGCTTAAATAAATAACCTGTTTAACCTTTGTAAACTCTAAGGCTGCTTTAAAATTTATTGCACAACGCTCTTCTAATGATTTAAAATCTCGAGAGGTATTAGACATGGAATGGATAAGGTAATAGGCCACATCTATATCTTTTGGAATGTTATGTAAAGTTTCCGGTTTTAAAAAATCCACTTCAATAACATCAATACGTTCTTCTTCTAAATAACTTTTTTCTGCCCGTAGTTTATCTCTAACAGCACAAACTACTTGATGCCCTTCATGAATTAAGAAGGGTACAATCCGTTTACCAATATATCCGGTAGCACCGGTTACAAGTATTTTCATGCCTTAAATTATTTAATATAAAACGAATTATTACGAATTCGAAGATTAGTTATGAACTAGCTTTTAGTTCCTTTGGACGTTGATAGCCATATCGTGCTTTAGTTTCTGGAATAGCATATCCATCTAAACCATTAATAGCAGCTACTTTAGCTTTGCTTAAGTTAATAAAACCATCGTCTTCAACCAACGTATCGTTAACATATAAACCAATTATTTTTCCTATTACTAAAATAGTGTTATTAGCTTTTATTTCATATTCTTCAACAAATTGCATAGCTAATTGAACGGGTGCATTACTTACAAAAGGCGCACTAAAATTGCCTTTGTATTCTGATTTAAGGTTTGTAACCTCAAATTCCGAAACAGAAGCGTCGTATTTTGCTGAAGTATGATGCGCTTCTTCTGTAATGTTTTGATGTATATGATTGATTGTATAAAAGCCTGTAGCCTTTAAGTTTTCGTAAGTATTTCTAATTACCGTTGTTGGCCTTAAAAAGAAACCTAACATTGCAGGGCTTGAACCTATGTGTGTTACCGAACTAAAAACCGCTACATTTTCAATGCCGTCACTAGATTTTGTTCCAATTAAGTTGGCAGATTTATACCCAGAGCAACTATTAATTAAGTTGATTTTGTATAAATGATTAAGGTTTTGTATGTCAGATTCACTAAAATAAGTCATTATAATTTTAAGTAATTATTAATTTTTATATCCTGTGCTTTTAAGTCAAACATTAAGTTATATAGTCCAAAAAATGTTCTGTTGATGTAGATAAAATGTTTAGAACCGCGATTCCCATTCATTTTTTTTAAATCTGTACTTTTGGAATAACGTTCCCCTAATTCTGCTATTTTCCCAAAGAATCCAGCATCCGAGAAATCAAAACGTTCTTGATGAAAAGGTTGTGTAAATAGGCTTAACATTTCATGAAACATGTCTGTAAAAAAGGCTATTTCTTCTTTACTATCATCTTTCCTAAGAATTTCTAGTTCGTAAAGTTTTGAAACAAAGTAGTCTTTATTGTTTATGTTTTCTGCTTTTGCTAATTCGAAATAAGGTGTATAAAATTCCATCGGAATGGTTTTCATACACCCGAAATCTAAGGCTATTAAATAGCCGTCACCATTAACCAAAAAGTTTCCTGGGTGTGGATCTGCATGTACTTTCTTTAAATTATGAATTTGAAACATGTAGAAATCCCATAGAGCTTGCCCTAATTTATTTGATTTTTCTTGATCTGAGTTGTGAGCAGTAAATTCAGAAAGGTGTTCACCTTTCATGAAATCCATGGTTATAATGCGTTCAGATGATAATTCCTCGTAATAATTTGGAAACAAAAGATTGGAAATGTGAGAGCAAGCTGAAGCAATTTCCTTGCTTTGCTTCATTTCCAATACGTAATTCGTTTCCTCAGTTAATTTATTTTCAACTTCTTTAAAATACTTATCGGAGTCTTTCCCTTTAATGTTAAACATGCTCATAGCAATAGGTTTTACCATAGCTAAATCTGAAGCAATACTTTCCGCAACTCCTGGATATTGGATTTTCACAGCAAGTTTTTTCCCATTCTTAGTCGCAATGTGCACCTGACCGATGCTTGCAGCATTCACAGAAGTTGCGTTGAAAGTATCAAATAGTTCATTTGGGTGTTTCCCAAAATATTTTTTAAAAGTTTTTATTACTAGTGGTGGCGATAATGGTGGTACAGAAAACTGCGCTAGAGAGAATTTCTCGACATAAGCTTGTGGCAAAATGCTTTTCTCCATGCTTAGCATTTGTGCTACTTTAAGCGCACTACCTTTAAGCTGTTTTAGCCCGTCATATATATCTGAAGCGTTGTTTTTGTTTAAACGGGCTTTGGCTTCATCCTCAGTACTAACAATTTTATCGCCGTAATATTTTAAATAATTTACACCAACCTTAGCACCCGTAGAAACTAATTTTGTTGCACGTTGTATTTTTGATGTTGGTATTTTGTCTATAGTTTGCATAAGCTCTTAATTCATTTGAAATTTTTCTTTGAATAAAAATTTACCTAAGTCTAAAACACTTTTTAATGGCGCAATATCTAAAACGTCAAATGTGGTGTTTACAGATTTTTCAATAAAAATATCTGTCTTTTCAAAAGATGACGAGGTATCGTCCAACCAAAATTTCATTGTTAACAATAGTTGTAACCATGCAGATTCTTTAAGAGCGCGATTTTGTATTTTTTCAAGCTGTTCTTGCTTGATATCTAACATTTGTATTTCTAGCTCACTAATATATTTGGTAAAATGTATTTTTAAACCAGAAAGTATTTTTAAACCTTTAAGGTCGGTTTTATACTTGTCTAAAACATGCTTAACATAACTTCTATTTGCCGTTAAGTTTTCAAAAAACGTGTAGTAGAAGCTTAATAGTTTATTTCTAGCATCAAAAATTTGATAGTCTCCACTCTTGTTTAAAGCTGCTAACGAGTTTGTGAAAAACGCCTCAAAAATGCCTTTTTCTACAGCTTCAAAAGAAGCAAAATGTTCGTAGAATTTTGCTTCTTCAAAATTATTGATTTTAGCAAAAGCAAAAACGGTTTTTGGGTTTTTGTCATGTTCTAAAACATAATACATGTAGAATGTTATGATGTCATTTTTTGAAACTGATTTTTTCTTTGCCATGAGTTCTATAATTTACTCAAAGATACAAAATGTTTAACTAATATTAAAATAAGTTAAACAAAATAATTTATTATTGAATAAAGTTTATTTATGATTCTTAAAATATTAATAAGCTAATAAGTACTTAACCTGCTTTAGATCTGACTGCCCTCAGGCTGTGATTGTTAGCAAAGCCCACAGCCCGACAAAGGAAGAGCGAGGACTTGTAACCCTTCAACTTCCCTCAGGATAAACTCCAAGCCCTCCCAATTAGATAACGCACAAATTAAATTAAGGGCGCTATGTGCAACTTATATTTAAGTTTTTGTTAACAGTTAGTCATGTATTAATGGTTAATTTTAGAGGAAATTAATCCAAATTAAAAATAACCACGAAAATGAAAAAATTACTATTATTATTTATGTCGTGTGCCACCTTTTACGGTGTTAATGCACAAATTTCAACGCCACAACCTAGTCCATTCTCTAAGGTTGAACAAAAAGTAGGTGTTACAGATGTTACTATAGAATATTCTAGGCCAGGCGTTAAAAATCGTACTGTTTTTGGAGATTTAGTGCCTTTTGGGAAAATATGGAGAACAGGGGCCAATGCTAGAACAAAAATTACCTTTAGTACAGATGCCGTTGTAGACGGACAAACTTTAAAATCTGGGTCGTATTCAATTTTTACGATACCTAATGCAGATTCTTGGGATGTAATTTTCTACAACGACGGAAAAAATTCGGGAACTCCAACAGATTTAGAAGGGAAGTATGTTGCCGCTAAAACAAATGTTAAGGCTCATGAAATTCCGTTTAGTGTAGAATCTTTCACTATAGATATTAATAATTTAAGCAGCACAGGCGCTAGACTCGAGTTTATTTGGGAAAAAACATGGGTAGGACTTGACTTTACGGTTCCAACAGATACTCACGTTACATCAAGTATAGACAAGGCCATGAATGGTCCTAGCTTAGAAGATTACTATGCTTCGGCGACCTATTATTTAGAAAACGATAAGGATATAAATAAAGCAAAAGTTTGGATTGACAAAGCTATCGAAATGACAAAAGATAAACCGCGCTTTTGGTACTTAAGAAAACAAGCGCTAATACATGCTAAAGCAGGCGATAAAAAAAGTGCTATTACAGCTGCAAAAGCCTCGTTAGAGTTGGCTAAAAAAGCTGGAAACGATGGTTATGTTAAAATGAATACCGCGTCTTTAAAAGAATGGGGTGCTATGTAAGCCTTACAAGATATCAATATTAAAACGCAATCTTTTTAGGTTGCGTTTTTTTTTATTTTTTATAATAATTATTTGGGCGCTACCGCAAGGGTCGGGCTTTCGGCAGTCGCTTTTTTGTGTTGCATAAGTGCAACAACACAAAAAGAGCTTCAACAAATGCCTCAATCCCTAGCGCGGGTATATTTAGTTAGGTCGTTTTAAAATTTAATATTTCAGGTTTATTTTACTTCTAACTTTATCTAAAGTTTCAATAAGTTGTTCACTAAAAGCAAAAGTCATCACATCACTTTCTGTTTTATGGTCTTGTAGTAATTTGGTGAAATGGATGGCTTCGTAATTGTAACCAATAGTTTTGTAATTAAAATCTATCGTTTCTTTTTCACCTTCATTAGGTATTAAAGTAACTGTAGCGGGCGCATGAAACATAGTATTTATTTTTATAATACCTTTTTCACAATAAAAAACAGCTTCTGTAGGCGTGTCTTCAAGAAGAGTACTTTTAAGTATGGCGTTGGTGTTACCATAATCAAAATTCATGGTACACGACGAATCTGCTCCATTTTCAAAATATGTGGCTTTGGCTTCAATGTTTTTAGGAATTCCTAAAGTTGATAATGCTGCAAAAATAGGGTAGATGCCAATATCTAATAAACTCCCACCGCCTAAAGATTTATTAAATAATCTTGCCGAATCGTCAAACGCGCGGTGAAAACCAAAATCGGCTTCTAGTTTAACAATATCGCCAAATTCTTTGTTTTCTAAAGCCTTTAAAACATATTGGTAGTGTGGTAAAAAATAGGTCCAAAGAGCTTCCATTAGCAGCACGTTTTCCTCTTTCGCTTTTGCAATCATTTCATCTACTTCCGCTGCATTCATAGCAAAAGGTTTTTCGCATAGTACAGCAATATTATGTTCTAAACATAGCAAGGTGTTTTCTTTGTGTAATGCGTGAGGTGTAGCAATGTAAACCGCATCAATATTTGGGTCTTTAGCTAAAGCTTCATAGCTATCATACCCTTTTGTAGCGTTATATTTTGATGCAAAAGCATCTGCTTTGTCTTGATTTCTAGAGGCTACAGCATATAGTTTTGCGCCTTCAACAGTTAATAAATCTGTAGCAAATTTATGTGCAATAGATCCTAAGCCTATAATGCCCCAATTAATAGTTTTAGACATGTCTTGTTTTGTTATTAGGAGTTATAAATTGAATTAAACATGCAATCATAATTACAATGGTGCAACCCACAAAGTTTAACCATAAAAACGGTAGGTTTATGTATTCAAATTCGTTTAGTAAAAATAAAGCAATAATTAAAACTTGTGTGATTAAAGCCGCTATAAAAACAGCATTTCCCTTTACAAACTTAAAGAAAAAGGCCAACAGGAAAATACCCAGAACATTCCCATAAAATATAGAGCCAATAATGTTTACTAACTGAATTAAGTTTTCAGCAAGATTAGCAACACAGGCTACACCAATAGCTATAATACCCCAAAGGAAGGTAAACCATCTAGAAGCTTTTACTTTTTGTTCTTCGGTTTTTTCTCCCGTATTTCTAATGTATAAATCTATGGTGGTTGTAGAGCCTAACGCATTCAATTCACTTGCGGTACTAGACATGGCTGCACTTAAAATGACGGCCAATAAAAGACCAATTAAACCACGTGGTAAATTGTTTAAAATAAAGTGAATAAACACATAGTCTTTATCATTACTTTCTACTTTTATTTCTTGACTATCTGAGGCTTTATCAATTAAATCTCTGGCTTCTTGCCTCAATTCTTCATTGGCTAAATTAGCCGCCGCTATATAATTAGCGGCTTCAGGGTTTTCAGAATTGGTATAGGCAGCAATAATTTTTTGTTTGTCATTAAAAATTTGATGTTGTTCTTCTTGAAGTGCTTTGTATTGCTCGGCATATTCAGAATTTAAAACCACCTCGGTAGCCGTAGGGTTAAAGTTTACAGGAGCTTCATTAAATTGATAAAATACAAATACCATAACACCAACCAATAGAATAAAAAACTGCATAGGCACTTTTAAAATACCGTTAAATATTAAACCCAGTTGCATTTCTTTAACCGATTTACCCGATAGGTAACGTTGTACTTGACTTTGGTCTGTTCCAAAATAGGAAAGCATTAAAAACGTACCGCCAATAATACCACTCCAAAAGGTGTATCGGTTATTTAAATCGAAAGAGAAATCAAGGACTTCCATTTTACCACTTGCTCCAGCAATATCTAAAGCTTTGCTAAACGTAATATCTTGAGGCAGTTTGTCTACTATTAAAAAAAATGCCACTAGCATGCCAATAAAAATAACCACCATTTGGTGTTTTTGGGTCACGTTTACGGCGCGTGTTCCTCCAGAAACCGTATAAATAATCACTAAAAAACCAATAATGATATTAAGCGTTAGTAAGTCCCAACCCAATACCACCGATAAAATAATGGCAGGTGCAAAAATGGTTATTCCTGCTGCTAAGCCACGCTGAATTAAAAATAGAATAGCCGCTAAAGTTCTCGTTTTTAAATCGAATCGCTTCTCCAGAAACTCGTAAGCCGTGTACACTTTTAAGCGATGATACAACGGAATAAAAACCATACAAATCACCACCATGGCAATAGGTAACCCAAAGTAAAATTGTACAAAACCCATCCCATCGTTAAAGGCTTGCCCTGGTGTAGATAAAAAGGTAATAGCGCTGGCTTGTGTTGCCATAACCGATAAACCAATAGTCCACCATTTTGAGGTATTTCCGCCTCTTAAATAATCTTTTACGTTTTTACTGCCACGTGTTTGTAATGTGCCATAGGTAACTATAGCTATTAAGGTTGCACATAATACGGTCCAGTCAATCCAGCTTAATGTTTGCATAATTAAAAGGATTTTGTAATGATGTAAAATGCGATAATATAAACGGCATTAGCTATTAAAACAATACTATATAATTTTAGCCACTTTGGTTTTGGTTGTTGCTCTTCCATAATTAATCGTTTAATTTTTGGTTCTGCTCTATATCGCCTTTTCCAATAGATAGCATGTTAGCAAATAATCTATACGCACCAGAAACACCAGCAGGAAACTCTCTAAAAAAGCTTAAACCTGTATAGATGTAATGGCCTTTACCATGTTTGGCAATCAATAAACTACCATCTTTAGCTGTTTCTCCTTTGTCATTCATAGATAGAATAGGCGTGAACTCTTTACTCCAACGATCAGGGAAGTATAAACCGCGTTCTTGTGTCCAGCCTTCAAAATCGTTTTTAGTTATTTTATTTGGGAAGTTTAAAACGTCATGGTCTGGTTTTAAAAAACGGACTTCTGCAGTTTCATCGGTCACTCTATCTCGAGATAGTTGTAAATCGTAAGGCGCAATGTTATCAACTTTTACACGATGGCTCGTGTTGTATTGCACAATCATATTTCCGCCATTGGCGACAAAATCGAATAATTGTTGTTGCTTGAAGTTTAAATCTTCAATGGTGTTGTATGCTCTAATTCCAACTACTACAGCATCAAATCGGCTTAAAGTTTCAGCTGTAATTTCATCTGGAGAAATAATACGAACGTTGTATCCAATTTGTTCTAAACTCTCAGGAACCACATCGCCAGCACCTTGAATATAAGCAATATTTTCACCTCGTTTCTTAATATCTAAACGTACAATTTTGCTCTCGCTTCGTAACAACACCGTTTGAAACGGAATATGCTCATAATCTATTTCAATAAGTTCTTTGCTATAACTTTTATCTCCAATATGAACAATAGGACCAATAAAGCCTTCACTTTGTTCTTTAGGAGGAATTACTGTAAACGTTAGCGTTTGTTCTTCGCCTTTATGGGCAATAGATACTTTTTGTTTTTTAGGAAAAATGCTCCAACCGTTGGGATGACACACTTCAACATCGCCTTCAAGATTGTCTCTACCAGCTTTTACAATCACAGTAATATCACGTTGTTGGTCGTTATCTAAAATGATAACTTTTTCTGTGATTTTAGCTGATGCTTCGGGGATAATTTCAAACGGACGATATAACTCGCCTTTGTCTGGTTTTGAGAACCGCTGAATAACCGGTTTAGTAAACGTGATTGGGGTGTTATTTATTAATACATTAAAATCTATATTATAGGTTCTTGGTGTTTCTGGTTTCCCTATAAGCGACATATTATCCACTTTATACATGCCTAAAGATCCTTTTTCGTTTAGCCAATATGGTGTTGTTGGTTGCGCATTATTTGGCACTTTTATAACCTCTTTAAAATCATACTTTGTATTGTTCTTAAGTGCAATACCTTTTGCAATATGTAAGCCACTCGCATTTTTTAAACTTTCCAAAGTTATAGGTAAATCACTTCTGTTTAGCACTTCTATATTCAGTTTAGTAATGTCTTTTTGTGTTGCCCAATTGGTTTCTGCTGAAGCTTCTAAATACAGGCCTGCACACATTTGTATAATGGTTTTTAGGGCTTCAGATTTTTGCGTTTTCCAATGTTCGTCTTCTATACGTTGTAATAATTGATAGGCTTCAATTAATTGTGAAACATGCGAAGCTGGGTTTTTAAAGTTGAAGTTTTCCTCAACAGCATTTAGAATGTCACCAATTGCTTTTCCGCCTTTAACACGATTCCATGACGTATCAATGCCTTCAAAAATATTATTAGACCCGTTTAAAGGATCACCTTTTAAAAACTCAATATATTCATCTTGCGAGCCTCTTTGCGATAAACGTCCAAAACCTTGACACAAATGTTGGCTTCGCGCCATGTCTGCTAGTTCGTTGTTACTTAAGCCTTTTGTAGGGTAGTAGGTGCCTATATCGAAGCGAACCATGTTGCTTTTATCCACTTTGTCAAAGGCTTCTTGACCGCCATAACGCCACGAGCTTGTATTGTAAAACAAACGTTTTGGTTGCCACAGGCTAGTTTGTTTTAGTTGAGTAGGATACGCTGTTTTATCGTTTGCTAAATCGAAAGCCTCAAGACTTAAAATTGCCGAACCTGTATGATGACCATGTGTTTTCCCGGCTCTTTTTTCATCAAATCGGTTAATAATAACATCGGGTTTAAATTGACGGATTGCTAAAACCACATCACTTAATACTTGGTCTTTGTCCCAAATCTGTAAAGTTTCGTCTGGGTGTTTGGAGTACCCAAAATCGTTTGCTCTTGTAAATAATTGTTCGCCACCATCAACACGTCTTGCAGCTAAAAGTTCTTGAGTTCTTATAACGCCTAAAAGTTCTCTTATTTCTGGGCCAATTAAATTTTGTCCACCATCGCCACGCGTTAATGATAAATATGCTGTTCTTGCTTTAACCTGGTTAGATAAGTATGCGATTAATCGCGTGTTTTCATCATCTGGATGCGCCGCTACGTACAATACAGAACCTAAAAAGTTAAGTTTTTGAATAGATTCGTAAATCTCTGATGATGATGGTGTTTTTGGTTTTTGTGCTTGTGTTATCGATAAGCCGAAAACACATATCAATATGGTAAGTAGTTGTTTTTGCATGGTTTTTTATTAGCTAAAACCAAATATAAAAAAGAAACCAGCGCTTTGGCTGGTTTTAGTTTTTATTTAACGGTTTGTAATGCGATGTTAAAATAATGGGTATGCCTTATGTTGTCGAAATGACAAAATTTTTAAATCTGTTTAAGATTCATCTGCTCTGTTTTTGGCTCTATTTTTTCAGGTTCTGCTGGAATAAGTGGTCTTTGGTGTTGATTAAAAAACAATTGCTGAATAGAATCCATTCGCCGCATCATGTGTTGTATGTGTTGGTTTTGATTCATAAATCCTTTTTGAAAGAAATCTTCGGAATTAAAATCGCCTGTGATAGAATCTTTACCAAAAAAATCATCATAAAATGAATCGTTGAAAAATGAATGGTTATTAAAATGCTTTTGAAATTGCATTTTTATATTATCATTTAATTTTCCGTTTGATGAATAACTATAGGAGTAAATAGAATCGTAACGTTTTAAGTTTCCATATTCGTCGTATTCTTTGTTTACTGTAATGTTTTCATCTGGTTTTAGTGTTTCTGAGTCACTTTTTTGTTGTTTGTCTTGTCCTGAACAATTAAAAAATAAGAGACAAAACAAAGGAAATAACTTTAGTGTTTTCATCGGTGTTTATTTTTGAATTATACAATGTTTTACACTTGTTATTTTTCAAAAAATATGCCGAATGGTTTGTTTGAAATTTTTAGTGGGTTAAAATGTCAAAATGACATATGTGTTTTAAAAATATGAATGTTTCGATGTGATACCCAATTGTTTTTGATGCTGCTTTAAATATGCTTTTAGGCCACTAAGCAGGGATTAGTAGTAGCGGGAATAAGTAATTATTTTGTTTTAAAATAAATTTGTAGGGTTCGTTTAACGGTCTTGTATATGAAAAGTAGTGGATTTTTAGCACGAACTTTTCGGGTTATAACTGACCTTAATTTTATTATTTATCTTTCGTTTAAGCACTAAAACCGCTATTTTTGATATACGTTGTTGTGTTTTCGTACTTTATTTTCCGTTCTGTTTGTAGCGTTGGCAAAGACATACTCTTTTGCAATTTTTGGTTTGTGTGGTGGCTGAAGCGAATTGCAAATGTGTATGGCTTTAGCGTTGGCTTTATTCAATTTCTATTTTGTCTATTTCTTTCATTATTCTATCCGTTTCATTTAGAGCAACTATAATTTTCTGATAATGTAAAATATCCTCAAATTTTAATTCTCTTTCCTTTCTGTCTTTCAGCCATTTTTGTGCTGGTTGATAACCGCCAATAAAAAATTCCCAAGCTGTTACAGGAACGTTGTCAAAATATTTGCTTTCGTTAATCCAAATTCTACCAAGTTGTTTTTCGGTGTCGGTTATTTCCCAATCTTTCTTTACAATTTTTGTAGTTATTACGTTATGGTCGTTTTCAGCATCTTCAGCCATTTCATAACTTGTAATGTAATCTTCAACTTTGTTACTTTCTAACAAATGAATTTCACGTACTTCTTTACCTAATTTTACTAATTTCCAAAATGTTTCTTTGTCCTTAGGATAGGGAACTCTTGGAAAATCTATTTTTAAAAACTCCTTATATTTTTCTCTGTAAGTTGGTGAGTGTAAAACAGCATAGATGTAATCTAAAGTATCGATTGGTGAAAAAGTGCTTTTAGTGTCTTCTTTTTCGTTAGTAAATGATAAGCCTAACCTTTTCGAAATTTTATTTACGATTTCTTTTTTTAAGTTTGGTGTTCTTTCTAGTCCATTTGCAATACTTTGTTGTCCATTGTTTTCCTCATATAAATAAAGAGGAATCAAAGGTGAGCTACCAAACTTTTTTGCCGTACCAGTTAAGTTGCAATCAGTAGGGTATTTAGATATAAAAATGTGTTTGAAATCACCTGAAAACTGTCTTGGTACTAAAAGACCAATATTTTCAGAAAACATATGTTTCATTGTAGTAAATGCAGGTCTTCTTTGTAGCTTTTCATCATAATAAGATAAAATAATATCAAATGGTCGATAACTTACAGGTCTAATTTTCTTGTAATCGAAAGTAGATGAATTAAATTTATCTTGAAACTGAAAACTTGATGTATTAGTGATTTTATACTTGTTAATAGTCTCAGGTTTGTTAGAGAATTCATTCTTTAATTTTTCTTTTAGCTCCTCCTTTGATTTACCATAGAAAAATAGGTCTTTCCCAGTTTCTATACCATTATTATACTTTAAAAAAATCTCATCAATTTTAAATCCTTTATTATATTTATTTTGACCAGAAAAATCCTTGTCTATGAAGAAGTAATTAGGCTCCTTAGTTTCCAACAAAGACCATTTAATGTTTTTGAGAGAATTTTTATTTAGAAAATCATATTTAACATTTCTCTTCCCTTGCAAGTCAAAATGATAAACTTTACCTAGTTCATTTTTTCGTTTAACTCCAGTTTTAATAAAAATATTAATCGAAACCCCTTGCATAATATCAAATACATTTTGGTCAGGTGAACCATCTTTACACACTTCCTTTTTCTTAGAATCACCGTGTAGGTCTAGAATATAAACACTATCAAACGTTTCTAATAAATTTCTCCTCATTTGTCGATGGATTAAACCATCAATGAAACTGTTATTTGAGATATATGCTAAAACTCCTTCATTATTTTTCTGAATATAATGCTGTCCATACCTTATAAATTTTACATAATCATCTGAAAGAGAATTGTATGATTTTTCTTTTAGATTTTTTTTATAATCTGAGATTAAGTTTTCAATCCAAGCCCCTTTATTTGTGCTACTTGATGCATATGGTGGATTTCCAATAACACACATTACAGGTGTGTCACGCTTAATATGATTAGCTTCATTAGCTTCACTACTTAACCAATTAGAAAATAAAGTTCCAGTATCTTTGTGATGTTCTTCTAAAGAGTTAGTTAAGTAAATATTTAAACGTTCATTTTTAGTTGATTTATAACCAGTTTCAGTTAATAACATATCTAATTTTAGATGTGCCATCGAGTAGGATGCCATTAATAATTCAAAACCGTTTAGTCTTGGTATTAAATGTTCTTCTACGTAGCCACTCCAAGCACCTTTCATTGCTTTGAAGTTTTTATTGTAAATGAATTTAACAACTTCTGCTAAAAACGTTCCTGTTCCTGTTGCTGGGTCAAGTATTTGTACTTTGTGTACTTCTTTTTCTATTTGTTTATAACCTGTTGTAGAACGTTTGTCAGGTGTTTGTGTATCTAATTTTATTTTGGTCTTACTTGTATCTGCTAAACCTTGAGGTAAGTCAAATTCGGTTTTTAAAATATCATCAACTGCACGTACTATAAAATTTACAACTGGTTCTGGTGTGTACCAAACACCTCTTGCTTTACGTAATTTTGGGTCGTATTCTGCCAAAAAAGTTTCGTAAAAATGAATTATTGGGTCGTGCATTTGAGTTGCTTTACCAAAATTCTTTAAAAGCTGCTCAACATTTGTAGCTCTAAAAACTTCTGCAAGGTTGTCAACTACCGTTACAATTCTTTCGTCAATATCTGGTCCAGCGATATAGCCAAAAAGTTTACGTAAAAAAGGATTTGATTTTGGTATGAGTTCTGCTGCTTCTTGTCGGCTAAAATCATCTAAAGTTGGGTCGTGTAAACGAGCTGCAAACATTCCATAAGCCAAGGTTTGAGCGTAAATGTCTGCAAAATCTTTGGGTTTTAAATCGTGTATTAATATCTGTTTGAAAGTATCGTATTGTCCTTTTAAGGACGTATTTTCTTGTGTTTCTTCATCAGATGTAATTGCACGTTTTAAAATGTCTTGTAATAGACGTGCTTTTCCAGCCATCATTTCCGCCAATTTTTTTGACGATTTAATGGTTTGTCCTATGTGAGTAGAAAAGTCTTTTATTAAGTTCTCAAATTTCGAGAAGTTTTCAGGAATTGGTTTTACTGAATTGTTTTCAATTTCTCCAATTTTGATTTCGTGAACTAACTCTCCGTTTTGAAAGAATTGAAACCAGATGTAATCTGTAATTATTAGATTGTCCAATGCTTTTTTGTAACGTCCAAATTGTTCTTTGTAAGATTTACTGTTTAGGTCTTTTCCAATATCTTTTGCCTCAATGTAACCAACAGGAATTTTTCCTTTTGTGATTACATAATCTGGGTTTCCACAATCAGTAACGTTTGCAGGTTCGTTTGTTATTTCAATTCCTTTTACTAATTCTCTAATTAGTGTTTCTAAATCTCCTCTATATGAATGTTCTCTTGATATTCCAGATTGAAGTCTTTTACTTACTATTTCTACGTATTCTTTTATTGTCATTTTCTTTTTCAATCGTTTGGTCAGCGTTGGCTAAAAATAGCTCTTTTGTTTTTTATTGTTTTGGCTTTTGCGCGGAAAAAAACAAATGTGCTATTTGTGCGGCTGGCTTTTTTCGGTATGAAACACAATCCAAAGATAAAGTTCCGTTTCAATGAACTTTATCGATTGTTAAACGAAGTTAGCAAATTTTTCTGACAAAGTCAAGATTCAAATCGAAATTTGAATTTAAATTTTATACTTAAAACCTAGTTATTATTCGCGTTAGAGATTTAATAGGAAACGCTTTTTTAAAGAAGGGAGTAACTATTAATTAAAAATGAAGATAGATTTAACAGATTATAACGATATACGATAATTAGCCTCACTCTTCTTAATAGCTGTTTATAAAATGATGCGTTTGGGTTACTAACAAATAATGTTTAGTGAATTAGATGATAAAAGTCATTATTTAAGCCGAGATAAAGCAGGTATTTTGCTCGACTTTTAAAATAAATAAAATGAATACTATAAAATTAGGAAATCCTGCAGTAGTGGGTTTAGCAGGGTTTGGACTAACCACTTTATTATTACAATTTCACAATTTGGGTTTGTGCGGCTTAGGACCTGTAGTAGCAATGGGGTTTGTTTTTGGTGGCTTAGCGCAATTGATTGCTGGTTTTATGGAACAAAAAACAGGAAACAACTTTGGGTTTGCTGCATTTTGTAGTTATGGGGCTTTTTGGATAGGATTAGGCGTTATTTGGATGTTAAACTATTTTGAACTTTATGCTTCATCAAAAACTGATGTAGGTATGTATTTAATAGCATGGACATTTTTAACCGTTATATTTTGGATGGGTTCTTTGTTTATTCATACAGCCATGGCTTTTACGTTTAGCACCTTGGTTTTAGGTTTTATCTTGTTAGATTTTGCACATTTTGGATTTCCGGAATTAACAACCTTTGCAGGATACGTTTTAATTGCTTGCGCTTTAGGTGCATGGTATATGATGGCCGCAATTATTATAAATGATGTTGCCGGAAGAACGCTTTTAAAGGTAGGAAAGCCTTGGATGAAAGCGTCTTAATGCATAACTAAAATAAGGAAGTAGCTACCCTTAAATGATATTTATTTTCTTAACTATTCTGTTTTAGTGATGGTTATTTTTTCTCTAATCTTAAACTCTCCATCGGTAATGTGAGCCACAAACACATACGTTCCTTTTTCGGTTAGCGTAATAATAGGGGTTTTGGTATTTGGGTTGTTATTTTCAAAAGTGACTTTGGGACCTTTTTTTACTGTCCATGTAATTTCAGGGTATATGTTATCTGTATCGTTATCGATAATATCAGCGCTAAATTTTACCGTATTTTTTGAATTGTAATCTGTTTTAATGGTGACTTTAGGTGGTAAGTTTAATCCTGTGTTTTTTGATGCTTTGTTTTTGGGGATTTTTGAGTTTTTTTCTACACCAGCCGCCCATAAAACAATTCTTTGAGCAAACTCTTTGTTATCGGAATGTGTTATTTGACTACCATCGCCAGCATTCCACATCATATTTCTATCGAATAACCCTAATACGCGCCCGTTATTAATATGCGCTATAGCAAGCGAAACATCGGTATCTGGATTAAAAACGCCATCTATTTTGTTTACCTTTAGTTTGCCGCCTAAACCACCTTCTTGTGCTTTTGCTAAAACCATTGCTGGCGGACTAACTCTTACAAAACTAACGCCTTCGCCTCTAAAACGAATGCCGCCATTTTTGTTATTATTGTTAATAAAATGATTTTTTGTGTAAGATGTAATTAAGTAATTACCAGCTCCATTATCTGTTAAAAAGTGCATACCGAAAGCTTCGGTAATTTGGTTATCTGATTCTCTACCTAATGTATTGTCTACTCCTACATGTTTATAGTGGCCACCAAAAGCACTATCTGACCAAGCAATAAGTCCGCCGCCTTGTTTTACCCAGGTATGAACGGATTCAATTTCTGTTTTAGAGAACTTTTTTTGATTAGAACCTAGAATAAGTACATCTACATCTTTTAAAAAACTAGCATTAAAAGTAGTTGCGGCATCGTAGACTTCTGAAATATTTAATCCGGTTTCTTGAATAGCTTCTTTAAATTGACTCATGCCGTACCTGCCCTTATCTATTAATCGCATTTGATGAAACGGACTGTTTTCTCCTGATGGAATGATGCCTTTTTCTGATACATCGCCATAAACATAAACAATATTTTGTGCTGTTAATGTATGTGCTAATAAACACATTATTAATATTGAAACCGATTTAATCATAATTTTAGTCCTTGCAAGTTAATAGCTGAAAGTTAGTGGTTTTCTTTTTTGTTTTGCGGTTTATGATATAATAATATTTTTAAAAAGTTAATTAAATTTTTAAAACCGAGTTGCTATTTGCGTTAGGGATTGAACGGCATGTTTGAGCTCGCCGACGCAGGAGGAAGCGAGTAGTGAAAGCCCGACCCTTGTGGTAACGCCACCTTGAATACTTTTTATAGCCACTTTTTACGTTTAAAGTAGATTAGCATGCCTATAAAAAGTATAATCATGACACACCAAAGAATATAATAGGAGTATTTGTAATGTAGTTCTGGGATGTTATCGAAATTCATGCCATAGATACCTGCAATAAAGGTTAGCGGGATAAAAATGGATGCCATTATGGTAAGGACTTTCATGACTTCGTTCATTTTATTGCTAATGGTGGTCATGTACATATCCATTAAACTCCAAATCATTTCGCGATATATATCGATGTTTTCTGAGACTTGAATTAAGTGGTCGTAAATGTCTCTGAAATAGGTGATTGTTCTTTTTTGAATAAGTGAACTTTCGTTTTTTTCGATGCGATTAATAACTTCGCGTAGTGGGAAAATGGCGCGACGTACTCTTAGGATTTCGCGTTTTAGGTTTTGGATTTTCTGACTAATATCGTCATCTACATCGCCGGCAAAAATAGCGGTTTCAAAATCTTCAATTTTGTCGCCTAAAACTTCTATAACGCTAAAATAATGATCTACAATGGCATCCATTAATACGTAAAGTAAATAGTCTGCCTTCATGGTGCGTACACGACCTTTAGCATGCCTTAATCGATCTCTAACTGTGTCGAAAACATCACCTTCTGATTCTTGGAAGGTTAGTACATAGTTTTTTCCTAAAATGAGACTAACTTGTTCTGAAACTATTTGTTGGGCATCATCGTAATACAGCATTTTTAATGAAACAAATATGGAATCGTCATATTCATCAATTTTTGGGCGCTGTGCTATGTTTACAATGTCTTCTAAAACCAAAGGGTGTATGTCATAATGTTCTCCCAATGCTTCAATTTGATCGACGTGGTTTAAACCATTTAAATTAATCCATGTTACAGAGTCGGTATCTTTATATTCAAAACTTTCTTGAACGGTTTGTAGTTCTTTTTCGTTACAGAATTCCTTCCCATAATCGAACGTGTCAATAAAAAGTTTTTCTTTAGATCGTTCTCCTGTATAAACGACGCTTCCCGGTACTTGACCTAATTTCTTTTTTGACCTGTAAACTCTTTTTCTTGACATTATTAAAAATTATATCTTAAATATAAGGATTATTTATACAGCATCAGCTCCGTCGTCATGGTTAGAAAAATCTTCGATAGCATCTTTTTCAATAAGTGTAACTGCTTTTTGGAGCATGAGGTTGTTTGGATAGGTTACCAAATCGCCATTGTCTATTCGTAAATGTAATTGAAAGGCTCGAATATCTTCTATAATGGCTGTTATAGGAAAATCTTTATCGTGTATCGCTATTTTGTCTCCTACTTTATAAGGGAAGTTAAAAAACATGATAATTCCAGAGGTAATATTGCTTAAAATAGACCAAATTGCAAAAAGTGCAATTCCTATAATGGCGAATACCGAAGAAAAAATTACGGCTAGATCTTCAAATTGAGCACCAAACACCAAAGCTTCTATTAGTAATGCAATAATAAATAGAAATACGGTTATGTACCTGCGAATAAGTCTTATTCTAGCATCGTTGATACCATTTTTTCTTGCAACTTTAGTAATTGTAAAATGTATAATGAATCTTATAATTAATAGCGATAGCAGGACGATTCCTGTTATAATTAACTCTTTTTCAAAAAGAGAAAGAATGGTTTCGTTATCTTCAAAAAACATAGTGTTTGTTTTAAAATATTAAACAAAGATACGCTCAAAAAGAAAACTTTATGGTTATTATTATTTTAATTGAAGGGTTTCTCTAAGCGCTTCATCTTTCACGAATTTCTTTTGCCAATACGGTGATTTGATGGTTTTTAGTTTTGTTGCTTTGGTTGTTAAAGCTTTTGCGTTGGCGCCAAATCCACTTTTAAAGGTTTCTTCCCAGTTTAATATATCGAATGGGAATTCTGGATTAAAAGTTATAGATAGTGTTCTATTTAATTCTGGGTATTCGATTGAATAGGTGCTTTCTGTTAAACTTGCCTTTGCGCTATATGGTTTAACTTCTAAATGACGCAATCTTGAATATTCAAAAGATGGAATAATTTTTAAATCGCCTTTAGGTAGCGATTTTGGATTGATGCGTAATTTGGTCCATAATTCGTTTTCTAAAATGGCTTTATCTATTTTGGAATTTTTATCTGCTTCGCCTTCAAAATAGGAGTGCGATAAAATCTCAAATTGGTCTCTGTTATTAAGTTGTAAATACACATGCCCACACCATTCTTGCATAGCACTTGATACTTTTAAAGCGTGCTGGTTATTTGAGACCGGGTAGAAGGTACTCTGCATTATGGAATACGGATAAACGCCTGTGTTGAAGTTTTTGGTTGCGTTTAGTTTTAAAACAGGTACATTGTTTGGGTTTTGATGGTCTGCTTTTACTTGTATGTTTGGCAGGAAATCTTCGGTTACATATATTAAAACGGCTGTGCCTTCTCGCATTTCGCCATAACGTGCCTGTTCTAGTTTGTATGAAGATATTTCGGCTTTTCCTGCATACCAGTAAGCATTAAACTCTGGAGTTGTTTTTGTTATTTCAAGATCGGGTTTTTCAATAACTTCTGAAGCCGATTTAACTGCTATATCTTTTGTTTCTGAATTGTTTTTGCACGATGCTAATAATAATACCGAACTTAAGATAGTACAAATTAGAATTTCAGACTTTATGCTTTTTTTTAATTTTTCTAGTAATTTCATATACCAAAATTATAACCCTAAGTTGTTTCTGCAATGGTATTTAACGTTTTGTAAACAAGATGAACAGGTAAACCCATAACGTTAAAATAGGAACCTTCAATTTTTGTAACGCCAATTTGACCAATCCATTCTTGAATGCCGTAAGCTCCAGCTTTATCGAATGGTTTGTAGGTGTTAATGTAGTATAATATTTCTTGGTCTGATAGTGCTTTGAACGTTACTTTGGTAATATTATATAGTGTTTTCTCGAAAGTAGTTGTGGTAAAAGAAACCGAAGTAATAACCTCATGAGTTTTGTTACTTAATGATTTTAACATACTGAAAGCCTCATCTTCATCTCTAGGTTTGCCTAACGCCATGTTATCATGCCAAACAATAGTGTCACTTGTTATAAGAATATCGGTTGGTGACAATTCGTCTTTAAAAGGCAATGCTTTTAATTGTGCGAGGTAATTACTAATTTCAAAATGTGTTAATCTTTGTGGATATTCTTCTTTAACGGGTTTAAGTCGAATTTCAAAATCGAGCCCTAAGTTTTTGAAAAACTCTTGACGCCTAGGAGATCCTGAAGCTAGAATAATGTTGTGATTTTTAAGTTTTTCGTTTAGCATTAATTAAGAATAACAGTATTGATATAAAACACTAAAATGGTCTTTCATTTTTTGTTTGGCTAATTTAGGGTTTTGACTTTTTATAGCTTGATAAATGTCGTTATGTTCTTGTATAGACCTAGCAGACACCCTTTTGTCACAAACATGGTACTTTTCAAAATCTACAATAATTTGTGGTGTTATTGATAGCATGAATGTATTAATAGTACTATTACCACAAGCTTTAGCTATTGATAAATGAAATAGCAGGTCTTCTTGAACGGCATCTTCGCCTAAAAGGACTTTGTTTTCATATGCATCTAATGTTTCTTTAATATGTTCTAAATCTTCGTCAGTACGTCTTAAAGCAGCTAATCTAACTGTTTTTAGTTCTAATAATATTCTTGTTTCTACTAAGTCCTTAAAATCTGAAGATTCTAATCTAATAATATCTTCAATCATTCCATTCATTGCAATTACACCAATGTTAGCAACAAAAGTTCCACTTTGAGGAATTGATTTTAGTAATCCATAAAACTCTAATTTTTGAATAGCTTCCCTAACGTTACTTCTAGATACCTTAAATTTATCAGATAACATTCTTTCAGAAGGTAACTTCTCACCAGGTTCAAGATTTTTAATATTAATTAAATCTCCTATTTTACGAATAAGAATATTTTGTGCCTTTTGATTGTCATTTTTTGAGAGGGTTTCTAATTTCATTTGTTCTTAATTATTTTTTTTAAAAAGAATTAAATATGATTTTTATTAGTATGTTAATAGCAATTTAATGATTGCCCTTTTATTAAGTCCTTTTTTTTTGTAATAGTTTTTATCAATTTTAATTAAATCTAAGATTTTAAAAACATTATGAGAATTATTATTGTTTTAAACACGTAATTAAAATATAGCATGCATTTAATTTAACAAGATAATAATAATTTTAAAATGCACAAATAGCGCGGTAAACTGATTGCTTAATGAGTTTGTTGAAATATTGAAATCGAGTCTTATGCCGATGCGAAACGTTAGTTTGCAATATGTCTTTTTAAGCTATTAAGTTTTTGGTGTTTTAGTTAGTATTAATTAAGTATAACATACTTGTATAAGAGTAATGAAAGCATCCCGAAAAGCATAATCAATTTGTACATATTGCTAATGTGGTGCATGTCTTTTTTTGTTTTTGCGTCGAAATTTTTAATGCTTGTATAAATTAGCGGACCAACAATAAGCAGTAAAAAATAGCCAACAGCTATAGGTTGTTTGTATAAATCTGAAACCACATAAAGTATGATGCCTATTATCGGGAAGAAGCTTAGCCCTGTTAAAATTTGTTTAGCGCGTTCGCGGCCAATGGCAATAGGTAAGGTGTTCATGCCTGCTTTGTAGTCACCATCAATATCTTCAATGTCTTTAGCTATTTCTCTGAGTAAATTTATAGAAAAAGCGAATAGGGCATAATCTAAAATGATTTTAAAAAACACCGTTTGGATCTGTTGATTTGAAGGTGTCATTGTTGGAATTAACTCAAAAATCCCAACAATAATTAAGCTAAACGCAACTAATATGGAAATTACAATATTACCAACTAAAAGTGTGCTTTTTAGATAGGTGGCGTAGATGTATAGCAATACAGATATGATAACAAATAAAGAAAAGAAAGGTGCTCTGCCAACGCGGTGTGATAAATAAAACCCGACACCTACACCTATAACATTAAAGACTATAAAAAGGTTGTATGCTGTTTTTTCTGAAATTGATTTACCAATGATTACACGATCTGGTTTGTTTACTATATCGGTTTCAATATCGTAAAGATCGTTTATAATATTACCAGCAGCTGCAATGCAAATGGTTGCTAAAATTAGAAGAGTAATACCTAATCCATCTAAGCTTGTTTGCACGCCAAAAGGTTCTAAAAGTGCATACTTTATTAATAATTGCATGAATGCAATCATCAATAAATTTTTCCAACGGATGAGGTTTAGGAAATTCAAATTATTATTGTTTCTTACAACTAGTCATATTTAGCACCAAAATTCCCATTCCATTTACCTTGTACTTTAGAGACTTGTTCGATCACATCACGAACAGCACCTTTGCCACCTTTTTTGTGCGAAATGTATTTTGAAACACCTTTAATTTCTGGAACGGCATCTTGCGGGCAACATGGTAGGCCAACAATTTTCATTACAGGGTAATCTGGAATATCATCACCCATATACAACACGTTTTCGGCTTTAATGTTCTTTTTATTAAAGTAGTCGTTAAGCTGTTCTATTTTATTATGCGCACCTAAGTAGATATCTGTAACGCCTAGATTTGCCAGCCTAGTACGAACGCCTTCATTTGAGCCTCCTGAGATAATACACAAATTATAGCCATTATCAATAGCTGTTTTTAGAGCGTAACCATCTTTAATATTCATGGTTCTTAGCATTTCGCCTGTTGTAGTGACTGTAACAGAACCATCGGTTAATACACCATCAACATCAAAAATAAATGTGGTAATGTGTTCTAAATATTCTTTATAACTTTTTTCTTCCATGGGTGCGTTTAATAGAGTTGGTAAGCAATTCGTAAACTGCTTTATGGTGCTCGTTATCTAATTGTTTTAAATGCTTTTTTATTGTTTTTTTGTCGTTACGTTTTGCGGGGCCAGTTTGTGCTTTAAACGGCGACATATCTTGAATTTTGTTGGCGGTTTCTGTAATAAGTGGTTTGAGTAGATCGAATTCTGCGCCTTCACTTTCGGTAATTTCATGGCCAATTCTATAGAGTTGATTCGTAAAATTATTCACGAAAACAGCTGCTAAATGCAGTACACGCCTTTGGTCACTATTAATGCGTTTTGTGGGGCTACCTAAACTTGCTGCAAGTTTTTTTAGTAGCGGATAGCTTTTTTTATCTATTGTTTCAATGCAAATAGGCACATTTGTAAAATCCATTTCGGCATCCTTACTAAAACTTTGTAGTGGATATAAAACACCACGCTTGTGTTTCATATCTAAATCGTAAACACTAGCACTACCAGAAGTATGTACAACAAGTCTATTTTCAAAAGAAAGTTTGCTTGATAAATCTGCAATTATATCGTCACTAACGGCAATAATATATACATCTGCTTCTTTTAAAGCATTTAAATTGTCTGTAATATCAACTAAACCTTTATAGGATTGTATGGTTGATAAACTTCTGTTATACCATTGAATAACAGAAACTTCATCGGTTTTGCTAAACCCTTTAAATATATGTGTGCCAACATTACCAGCACCTAAAATTACTACTGAAATCATGTTGCTAAAATAGGTAATAAAAGCCTATTTAAAAACCTAATACTTTATCTTTGTAAGTATGAATAAAAAAGATATTGAAACTAGAGAAGATGTGTTTTTATTGGTGTCTTCATTTTATGAAAAGGTGAGGGCAGACGATGTATTAGGACCTTTTTTTAATAACCTTATTAAAGATTGGGATACGCATATAGATAGATTAACCACGTTTTGGGAAACTAGCTTGTTTATGACGCGTAAGTTGGAGCATAAATATAAAGGTGATCCATTAGAAGTTCATGTAAAAGTTGATAAAGAAAATAACAATAGCATTACAGAATTACACTTCGGACTTTGGCTAAACCTTTGGTTTGAAACATTAGAAGAATTATTTGAAGGCGAAGTTACTGAAAACGCTAAGCGACGAGCCAGAAAAATGGGTTCGTTTTTATATTTGAAGATTTTTCAAGCAAGAATGGGGTAGCTTACAGTCTCAATCTCAGTCTCAGTCTCAGTTTTTAGTAAGTTGCGTTTAACTAGGTGCCTTTACAAGATTAAATTATTGCACACTTAATACGTTCTTAAATATCAATTTTTAGTTTTCATTTTTCTTCATTCAATGCTACAAATGTTGGTGTAATAATTAAAGTGTTAGATATTTATGTTTTAGCTATAGAAAATACAGAGTAGAGTAAATCATCTTACTGCTTTCAACTTTTACAACACTTTAACATATTCAAATAAACTATTATCCTTAAATTTGCAAAACCTTAAAAAAGGGTTCAGATTATGCAAAAAACGCTAGCCAATATTTTCTTTTCAACCAAACTAACTGCTTTTCTATTTATTGCTTTTGCTGTCGCTATGGCAACAGGAACTATTTTAGATGCAGGACAAGAAACATCGCCAACGCCATACACTAGAAACTTAATTTACAATGCCTGGTGGTTTGAAGCCATTATGGTTTTTTTTATTATCAATTTCACAGGCAATGTTTTTAGATTTAGATTATATAAAAAAGAAAAATGGGCTACTTTTATTTTGCATTTAGCCTTTATTTTTATTCTGTTAGGTGCCTTTATTACGCGTTATTTTAGTTTTGAAGGTATGATGGCCATAAGAGAAGGTGCTACAGAAAACACATTTCTTTCTCAAAAAACATTTTTAACATCAAATATTTATGGTGATTATGTTGTTGATGGAGAAAACCAAATGCGTGTTTTAGAAAATGAAGTTGATTTTTCTGGACGATTAGATAATAGTTTTAGGGTTGATACAGATTATGGAGGTCAAAAAGTATCTATAGAATTAGAGAAATTTATTGTAGGCGCTGAAGAAGATATTATTCCAAATGAAAATGGTGAAGAATATTTGAAAATTGTTGAGTCTGGCAGTAATGGGCCACATAATCACTTTTTAGAAGTCGGTAAACAGTCCAGTATTCACAATGTTATTTTTACTTTGAATAATCCAGCTAAAGGAGCTATAAATATATTTTATAAAGACGATGCTTTAACTATTGAGTCTCCTTTTGAAGGAAGTTACATGACTATGGCAACTAGAGCGCAAGGCACTTTAGTAAAGGATAGTTTACAGCCTTTAGTTTTACGATCGCTTTACAGTATTGGGAATATGAATATGGTATTTCCAAAACCTGTAGTTAAAGGTGTTTTTGATGTGGTTCAGAAATCGCAAATACTAAAAAATGATCAAGATGGCGTTGTTTTAAATGTCTCAACCAATGGAGAAACTAAGCGTGTTGGTTTATTAGGAGGAAAAGGAACAAATAGCAACTACAAACAGATAGAAGTAGGTGGTTTAGAGTTTGCCTTTAAATATGGTTCTAAAGTTTTAGAATTACCATTCTCACTAAAGTTAAACGATTTTGAAGCCGAGCGTTACCCAGGTACAGAACGCGGTTATTCAGCTTATTCTAGTGAAGTAACTGTAGTAGATGAAAGAGCAGAGGATTATGATTATAAAATTTTCATGAATAATATTTTAGATCATGGTGGTTATCGATTTTTTCAATCTGGTTTTGATCCTGATGAAAAGGGTACTATTCTTTCCGTAAATCATGATTATTGGGGGAGCTTGATTACTTATATCGGCTATTTTATGTTGTATTTTGGTTTAATGGCCATTCTGTTTTCTAAAAACTCGCGTTTTGGAGATTTAAAACGCCATTTAGAAAAGGTAAAAGCTAAAAAAGAAAAATTGCTTACCATTTTGGTATTGTGTTTTAGCTTGAATGCCATGGCTCAAGAACATCATGAAGGTGATGGACATGACCACTCAGTACACTCGCAACCTACTAAAACACAAATAGATTCTATTCTTAAAGCTAATGTAGCGCCTAAAGCTCATGCCGATAAGTTTGGGCATTTAGTGATTCAAGATTTAAGCGGACGTATGATGCCGGTTAATACCTATGCCTCTGAATTGCTACGTAAATTAAGTAAAAATGATACTTACGAAGGTCTCGATGCTAACCAAGTGTTTTTATCTATTCATGAAAGCCCAAGGTTATGGTATAATGTACCTATCATTTATTTACGTCCCATGGAAACCGATTCATTACGTTCCATAATTGGTGTTAAAAAATCAGGTAAACTATTTGCTTTAACAGATTTTATTAATGAAGATGGCTCGTATAAGTTAACCCCATACTTAGATGATGCATATAGTGTTACTGTGCCTAATGGATATCAGAAAAAAATAAAGGAAACCGACCAGCGCGTTAGTTTACTTTTTAATACGATTGAAGGGATGTCTTTAAAGATTTTTCCAATTCCAGATGATTCGAATAATAAATGGATTTCAAATTCTGATTATAGAAATGATACTTCGGTAGTAAAAGATTCTTTGTATTCAAACTTTGTTAAAAATGGATTTCGTGCTTATTTATATACTCTAAATCAAGCGAAACAAACCGGCGATTTTAGTGAAGCCGAAAAGCTATTAACAGCATTTAAGAAAACGCAACATCGCTATGGTGGCGAGGTGATGCTTAGCGATGAAAAAGTTAAAACAGAAATACTTTATAACAAATACGATATTTTTAAGAAACTTTATAGTTGGTATATGTATGCCGGTAGTATAATGTTTGTATTATTAATTATGCAAATATTTAATAATAAACGCAAGTTTGTTAATGTTTCTATTAACGTTTTAAAGTTTGTAATTTTAGGGTTGTTCTTATTACACACCGCAGGTTTAATTACGCGTTGGTATATTTCTGGTCATGCGCCATGGAGTGATGCATACGAGTCTATGATTTATGTGGCATGGTCTACCATGTTGTTTGGTTTAATTACTGGTATTAGTAAAAATAAAAAGGCTTCGCTAGAATCAAGAACGCCAAAGGCTTCAATGATAATTTCTATAAAAGGCGTTTTTAATAGACAATCTTCTAACCTTACTATTGCCGCATCTGCTTTTGTAACGTCTATGATTTTAATGATTGCACATTGGAACTGGATGGATCCAGCAATTGCGAACTTACAGCCTGTTTTAAACAGTTATTGGCTCATGATTCATGTAGCAGTTATTGTGGCGAGTTATGGACCTTTTACGTTAGGAATGATTTTAGGTATCGTATCATTATTGCTCATGATTTTTACAACCAAAGCCAATAAGGCTAAAATGGATTTAAACATTAAAGAGTTAACTATAGTAAACGAAATGGCTTTAACAGTAGGTTTAGTAATGCTTACCATTGGAAACTTTTTAGGAGGTATGTGGGCTAACGAAAGTTGGGGGCGTTATTGGGGCTGGGATCCAAAAGAAACTTGGGCGCTTATTAGTATTATGGTTTATGCTTTTGTTATACACATGCGTTTGGTTCCTGGACTTCGTGGGCGTTGGTTATTCAACTTTTTGTCTATTGTTGCATTTGCTAGTATTTTAATGACTTATTTTGGTGTTAATTTCTACCTAGCTGGTTTACATAGTTACGCGAGTGGCGATCAGATTATAAGTGTTAAGTTTATTGCTATTGCTTGCGGTATAATTGCAGTATTAGGTGCTTTTGCTTATCGTGGTTATGCTAGGTTTTATAAGAAGTAAAATAATTAGGTTATTATCTAAAATTTGAAAAAGCGACTAACATTAATAATTTTTATAACTTTTTTATCTTGTAGTAAAGAGCAAAAACTAGAAAATTTAAATGGAATATTCTCTGAAATTGAATTTCAAGAATTGACTTTTTTACTTCGAGGTTTTGATGATGTTTTACTTGAAGAATCACAAACATATTCAACTAAAATCGCATATTGGGAATTCTCTCAACGAGTTTTTGAAAATAGTTCTGTGCCAATAATTAAAGGAATTGATTCTTTGAGTAATTTAGTTTTGCAATATAAAGTATTTGATAAAATTTGGTGGAAATACCAAGTATCTAAATCGAATAAGTACAAATACAATTTTAGTAAAGAAAGTCGCTACCTGGAATATTTAAGGCTTGTTGGTAAAAAGAAGAAATTTATTAAAAGTTATGCGGAAAGTTTAGAGTTAACGAGTGATTTACTACCTTCTGTAGTTGCTGGGTTTGCTAAAAATATTAAAAAGACGGATTTGGATGATGAAAATATTCGGTTGATTTTTGCAATTCATTATTTGACATTGTTAAATCGATAAAAATAATTACTGTTGTTAGGACACAATTTAATGACGTACTTGTAAACGACTTTTTAAAAGTTGTAATTCTTATTAATTTATTTGTTCATTTTGCCTTGATGCAAAACGAACCAAAAAATCAAGATCAAGCCGAGGAATTTTTTATCCCGATAAAAATCGGGAGAAAAACCGATTTAAAAACTCCGCGTCGAACTGTCGTTCTCCTGTTATCGAAGCTTTTCTTCATCTATTCTGCGCCTTGACGTTCAATTCTACGAATTGATTTGGGTGCTGAGTTTTTGCTGATTTATTTTTTTGGCTAATGGCTAATGGCTAATGGCTAATGGCTAATGGCTAATGGCTAATATTAAAGTGGCTATTTTTTTTAAGAGTTTTACCAAGTAATCTATTGACTGCTTACTGATTACTGCCAACTGCACACTTGCTCGCGTTAGGGATAGTAGTGGATAGCCCACAGCCCGACGTAGGAGGTGCGAGGACTTGTAACGTATAGCCCGACCCCTTTTCGGGGTAACGCCCAAATTATTTTTCTATTAGTGTTAAAATGTACTCGTAGCTTATTCCGAAGGCGATGGCTAAGCCAAAACTTAATAGTGTGCCTATTAGTATGTATTCGGTGAGTTTACGGTCTTTTGCTTTTGATAAATCGCCGAAACGAAATACCGATTTTGCTGCTATTAAAAAGCCAACACCTTCCCAATGGTTGGTGATGATAAACATGAATACAAATAGGCGTTCTAAGATGCCAATATAAGCACCAGCATCGGCTAAGGAGGCTTCTTTGTTGTATTCTGATAAATCCCATTTTGAGATTATGGTTTTCATGATGATGGATGATACTTTGGTGATGCACAATAAACTGGTGATAAATAATAATATTTTAGGGGTAAATAGCGTGTCTATATGAATAGCATAGGGTTGGTAAATTTTTACAACCAAGCCAATTACTATTAGGTGTGCTAATTGATCTAAACCAAACAGTATGCGGTTGTTTGTTTTTGGCATAAGGTGTAGTTTAATAACATCTATTAGGTAGTGCGAAACGGGTATAATGATTAAAGCTAACCAGTATTTAAAATTGAATTGTAATACAACTATTAAGGCTATTAGATGTACAAAAATATGCCAGTATAAAAACTTAGATTTATGCTTGTGGGTTTCTTTATGTTGTACCCATTTGTAAGGCTGAAAAAGGAAATCGCCAATAACGTGTGCAAGTATAAATTTAATGGCTAATGTTAGCATAGAGTCTGTATTTGGGTTTTGTAGTAGTGTAATAGTTTGGAAATCTCGTCGAATCCTGCTCTTTTAAGGCCTTGGCTAATATTGCCTTGGGTTTTTTTTAAGGTTGCTGCTAATTGATTCTGATTTAAATCTGGGTTTTCTAATGTTGTTTTAACAAGTAGTGCTGAGGTGTTGGACCAATTATTTATGGTTAATTGTGCCAATTCTAGCATGAGATTTAGTGAGGTGTCTAATGGCTGGAACGGTGATTTTATAGCTAATGTTGTTTTTTTTAGGTTTTCAAAACACTCGCCAGAGTTTACAAAAGCACTTCCGTTGGATTCGGTTATGTTTTTAGATTGATATGTTTTTTCGCCTATACCAATGGCTAATCTTACATCAATATTATTAAATTGTTTTATGGTTGCTTTAATAAGCATGCAGGCGTGTAAGGCTTCTTTGGGTTGAACTTCTAATTGAAAACTATCACCCCTATAGGTTTCCCATGTTTTTGGTGTGCTGCCAAAACTGTTTAAAACAGCTTTAAGTGCTTCCAACCAATGTTCTGGAGTGCTTTTTTTAGAATTTATAATATCGCCTGTTATTATACTTGTCATGTTTTGGTATAAGATATAATCAAATATATCATTTTTATTGAAATCTCCAAAATTATTAGCTAATAAACTAATAAAATAAAATATTAGCTTTTTGGATTATAATTTAAATTATTAGCTTAAAAGGTTATATTGTATTTTTAAATGAAGTGAAGGCTATTAACTTTTCTGTTTCATGGAAGAAGCATAGCTATTACAATCTAATTATCTTTGCTTCTTAAAAAATAAATAGAAAGATGAAATTATTCAAAGAATTTAAAGAGTTTGCCGTTAAAGGTAATATGATGGATATGGCCATAGGTATTATAATTGGCGCATCATTCAATAAGGTTATAGATGTACTAGTTAAAAAAGTATTTCTTCCGCCTTTATCTTTATTAACAGATGGTGTTAATCTGCAGAGTAAGCGTATTATTTTAAGAGAGGCTGTTGCTGGTGATAATGGCGCTAATGTTATAGATGAGGTTGCTATAGGTTATGGCGCACTAGGCGAAGCGTTTATAGATTTTATAATTATAGGGTTTACTATTTTTATAGTGGTGAAGTTTATGAATAAATTACGTAATAAAGCACAAGATACTAAAGACGAAACAGTCGTAACGCCTAAAGATATCGCTTTGCTTTCTCACCTTACAGAACTTATGGAAGAACAAAATGCATTATTAAAAGCAAAGCAATAGTTATGGCAAAAACAGGTAGAGAAAAGAATACGAAAAACAAAGCAAAGCATTCCAAATTAATGGCTCAGAAAAAGAATAAGAAGAAAGCTGAAGCTTTATTAAGAAAAGAAAGGTTGAAAAATATTGTGAAAAAAATGCAAGAAAAATCAGATAATTAAAAATAAAGGGTATTTTTAAGTCTCAAACTAAATAACAGCCAAAATTATGAATAGACTTTCCATTGTATTATTACTGTTTTTTGCAATTCAACTTCAGGCCCAAGAAGCGATAGATTCATTAGCTTTTGATGAGGAAATTTACCAAAAAACTGTTGATAGTATTAATAGTTCTTTTACATACCAAAGAGGTGAGGTAATACTAAACAACGGATTAGCAATTTTAAACGTGCCTAATGGTTTTAAGTTTCTAGATGGTGAACAAAGTAAACGTGTATTGACTGATTTATGGGGTAACCCGCCTAGTGAACCTCTTGGCTTGCTGTTTCCAGAAGATATGACACCAATGCATGATGCGTTTACCTATGCCGTTGAAATTGAATATGCTGAGGAAGGTTATATTGAAGATGAAGAAGCAGAAGACATGGATTATGACGATTTATTGGAAGAAATGCAAGAGGATATTAAAACAATGAATCCAGAGCGAATAGCTCAAGGTTATGATGCTATGGAACTAGTTGGGTGGGCATCTCCACCATATTACGATCAAGAAAACAAGAAACTACATTGGGCAAAAGAAATAAAGTTTGAAGGTTACGATGTAAACACTTTAAATTATAATATTAGAGTTTTAGGGCGTAAAGGTTATTTAAACTTGAATGCTATTGGAGATATTGATATGTTAAGCACGTTTAATACCGATAGAGATCAAATTTTGCATAGCGTAGAATTTACTGCAGGAAATAGATATTCTGATTTTAATCCAGATATTGATAAAGTAGCTGCGTATGGTATTGGTGGTTTAATTGCTGGGAAAATTTTAGCCAAAGCGGGCTTTTTTGCAGTTATTTTAAAGTTCTGGAAATTTATTGCTATTGGAGCAGTCGCTTTGTTTAGCGGTTTTAGAAAGAAGTTGTTTGGAGGCGGAAAAGAAGATAACGCTTAATCACAATTAAAAATATACATAATAAAAAGGGAGTGCAATAGCGCTCCTTTTTTAGTTTATTAGAGCTGATATTTTTTCAAAACTAATGTCTTCAAAATTCTTGATAACCATATCTGCTGTAGAGTAATCTTGATTTTTAGAATGAAAACTATCAAAGCCAACACAAAAAACACCAGCACCATTTGCAGCTTTTATACCGTTAGTAGAATCTTCAATAACGATGCATTCTTTTTTTGAAAAACCAGTAGCTTCTGCCGCTTTAATAAAAATTTCAGGATGTGGTTTAGATTGTTTTAAATCCCCGCCACTAAGTTTGGCTACAAAATATTGGTTTAAATCAAAACGATCAAAAATTTGGTTGATACTTGTCATAGCTGCAGAAGAAGCTAAAACTAAAGAGAGCCCGTTACTATGATATTCCTTAATTAAATCTAAAACACCATCAATAAGTCCTAAATCAGAATTACTATAAAAAAAGTGTTTATAATATTTGCGTTTTAGAGCAACCAACGTTTCTGGAGATTGATCTAAGTTAAAATGGTCTACAAGACGTTTGCAAATATTAATAGTAGATTGTCCTGTAAAAGATTCATAAAGCTCTGTAGAAACTTCAATACCAACTTCATTAAACATATCATGATAGGCTTTATTATGCATAGGTTCGCTATTTATAATCACACCATCCATATCAAAAATAACAGCTTTTAGCATCTCCTTAATTTTTTACGAATATAATAAGATAATTAAAGAATCAATAACCTATTTAACAATAGTTTATGTAAGAAAAAATGTTTAAAAAAAATAATAAATACGCGTTTTATCGTATAAATATTGCGTATTAACGATAAAATGTATAAATTGCTGACCTAAGAATAATGGTTTTTTATTATTAATAGTATTTAACATTAACATGAATCCTAATAGCAAAATAAAAACTCTATTTATCGATGATGATAGAGCGACAAATTTTTTACACAAGCATATTGCGAGAAATAGTGATGGTGTTGATTCTATACGTCTAGTACATAGTGGGATAGAAGCACTTAACTTTCTTGAAAAATGCTTAGAGGATAGTGTAGAAAAACCAAACTTGATTTTTTTAGATATTAATATGCCTGCGATGAATGGGTGGGAATTTTTAGAACAATTTTATATGCTAAATGAAGATTTGGTGAAGGAAATTAATGTAGTAATACTTTCATCTTCAGATGACCCTGGAGATATTGAAAGATTTAAACAAAATAATAAACTCTTAGATTTTATTAGAAAACCACTTAATAAAGAAGCCCTTAATTCTGTATTAGCTAAAGTCGGTTAAATTATTTTTTAATTATAATAAAATGGGCATTATACTTTTAGTAGATGATGATACAGCTACAAATTTTTATAATAAATATATTCTAAAAAAGAATAATATTGATTGTGAAATAATAGCACTAGATAACGGGTTAAGTGCATTAGAGTACGTTAAGAATAACGGCTTACCCAAGTATATATTTTTAGATATTAATATGCCAATAATGGATGGTATTCAATTTTTAGAAGAGGCTAAGAAATGGGCTAAAAGTGAATTAGAAAAAGTTAAAGTTTTTGTAATGATGAGTGTAACATTACCTGAAGAAAAAATAAAAAAATTACATACAATTCTAAAAGTAGAAATATTAAATAGAAAAGTATTAACCGATATGGATATTAATAGCATCTTTTAAAAGCTAAATCAAGCTAATTCCATTTTTGTACACATAAATGATAGTAGGATTTAAAATATTTTTAAACTTAATTACAAGTTTTTTTCTTGGAAAAGCAAAGCTGCTGGTAACAAGAAAAAAAATTACGGGTTTAAATTGTCTTTTACTAGCTATAATTCTATGTTCTACTTTTTCATTTGCACAGAATTCTGAAATCAGTAAAAAGAAGCAAACCTATGATAAGCGTTCTTCAACTATAATTGACTTGACTCAAAAGGTTAAATGGTCAGAAATAAATAGTATCACCACTTTTAAAATAGGGGTTTTAGGTACGGATGCCGTAACTAATAATCTTTCAAATTTTACTAAAAACAGACGTGTTTTTGATAAACTAATTGAAGTTAAAAGAATAAGTGGTATTGAAGAAATTGAAAATTATAATGTGGTTTATGTGAATACCACTTATGAATATTTACTTAATTCTATAAATGATTATATTAAAGGCAAACAAATTTTAATAATTACAGAAGGCTATCCTACAAATGCTTCTATGATTAATATGACCAAAGTTGGCGATTCCTATAGTTATGATATTAATAGAATGTATTTAAGGGAGGCTAATCTTAGAATAGCACCAACATTAGCAAATCATGCTGTAAGTGCTAATGACCTTAAGGAAAAACTGTTTGAGAAAACGGAACAAAAATTATATGTTGTTAGTCGTGAAAATGATGAGCAGAAAAGGATTATTGAAAACCAAATTGATGTAATTAATAAAAAGAAAATAGCGCTTATTGAAAAAGACAATTCCATAAAAAGTTTATCATTAGAAGGCGAATTAAAGAATAAAGAAATAAAAGAAAAAATATCTTTAGTTAAAATAAATGAGCAAAAATTAAACTTACAGATTGCTCAAATAAACTTTCAACAACAAAAAATTGATTCTATAAATACCCAAATTCAAGAACAAAAAAGGGTACTGGTAGAACAAAGTAATGATATAAAAGAGAAAACAGAAGTTTTAGCTAAAAAGAATATTATCATTGATACTCAACGAAAACATAATATTGTACTAACCATATTATCAACCATGTTGTTTCTTTTAAGTTTATCATTATTGATCGCGTATTTAAAAAATAAGAAACTACATAAACAATTACAGGTACAACATGTTGAGATAAACAATCAAGCCAAACTTTTAACATCAAAAAATAAAGAACTAGAACAGTTTGCATATATAACAAGTCATGATTTACAAGAACCCCTTAACACAATATCTAGTTTTATAAATATAATTAAAGACGAATATCATAATAAGTTCGATAATGATGGTAAACAAATGCTTGATTTTGTGAAAGAAGGTAGTATAAGGATGAAAAAGCTAATTGATGCCCTATTACAATATTCAAGATTAGGTAGATCAAAAGAGTATCAATTTGTTCAATGTACACCTTTATTAGATATTTTAACTGAGGATATGCAGAGTACCATAAAAAGTACCAATGCAAAAATTAGTTATCAAGGTTTACCAACTATAAAAGGGAATGAGGTAGAATTACGATTGCTTTTTCAAAACCTAATTAGTAACGGCATAAAATTTAGAAATCCAGATACCATACCAGAAATTGAAATTCAATGTAAAGAGGTTTGTGATACAGATGAGACTGTTAAAAAAGAGCAAAAATTTTGGGAGTTCTCTGTCTCCGATAATGGCATTGGTATAGCTAAAGAATATCAAGACCGTGTTTTTGCGATATTTCAACGTTTACATTCAAGACTAGATTATGAAGGCTCTGGAATAGGTTTGGCTCATTGCAAAAAAATTGTTGAGGCACATTCAGGAAAAATTTGGTTTACTTCAGAACAGGGTGTTGGAACTACGTTCTCATTTTCTATTCCTATAGAGTCTTAAATTTCATTTTAAGCATTTTTCATTTACATGTAATATAAGGCGTATAATTAGTATTTATAATTGCAACAGTATTATCTTGTTAATAACTAACTTTGGCGTTTTCTTAATTGAATTCAATAACAGATGCGATGATGCGCTTGTTGATAAACGGAAATAAGAAGTTTTACAAAATGACTAAAAAAACATCTAAAAGCACAAATTTTCACAGCAGAAATAGGCATAAGTCGGGATACGATTTTGATGCTTTATGCGAAGTATATCCAGAACTATTACCTTTTGTATTTGTAAATAAATACGATACAAAAACAATTGATTTTGCTAAACCGGAAGCCGTAAAGGCATTAAATACGGCTTTACTATTTAAATATTATAATATTAATTTTTGGGAGTTTCCAGACACTAATTTATGTCCGCCAATTCCTGGCCGTGCAGACTATATTCATCATGTTGCCGATTTGTTAAAAGGAAAAGGCACATCAAATAACATTAATGTTTTGGATATTGGAGCAGGTGCAAGTTGCATCTATCCACTTTTAGGACATGCAGAATATAATTGGAGTTTTGTCGCTACCGATGTTGATGAAAATTCGTTGGAATACGCTCAAAACATCATTATTAAAAATAATTTAGATGACGTTATAGAGTTAAGACTTCAAAAAGATATCTCACAAATTTTTAAAAGTATAATAACGGAAGAAGATAATTTTGATATTTCTATTTGTAACCCACCATTTTATAAATCTGAAGCAGATGCTTTAGAGGCAACCAGTAGCAAATTAAAAGGCTTAAATTTAGGAGGCAATAAAATTGTTAGAAACTTTGCTGGCACGCAGCATGAATTATGGTATAAAGGCGGCGAAAAGGCTTTTTTACACACATATTTATATGAAAGTTCTCTGTTTAAAGAGCATTCTACTTGGTATACAACTTTGGTTTCTAAAAAGGATTTGGTAAAAGGGATGTACGCTTCATTAAAGAAATTAGGCGCTACAAATATTAAAACTATTAATATGGGACAAGGTAATAAAATATCCCGTATTGTTGCTTGGTCTTTTAAATAAAAAAAGTATCGAAAACTACGATATAATGTAGTTTTCGATACAATTAGTGTTAAAAGTCACTCCAAATTAAATATTCTTTTTTTTCTTTCTATGATCTGTTTTGAGATATATTCCCGCTTGTAAACGGTGAAGATTTAAACCATTTATTTTTCTATTTAAGTATCCGAATTGAAGGTTGCAAGGTTTTGAAATATTTATACCTAATGCGCTATATAACCTATTTTCAGTTGTGATATCATCATGCATAATGGCTAGAAATTCGTCAAATATTCGAATAAACAGGGTTTTGTTTAATTTAATTTTTGTACCAAGTCTATAGCGTAAGCGGTGTTGAGTCCAGCGGTCTCCTAGTTTGCTTAATAGTCTTTGTTCTGCTCTAAAACGATGATTAATTGGTAAATTAAAAAGTTTATGCTTATAAGTTAATTGTTCGAAAATACGGTCTTCATAAGTATGTGGCTTTTTTGTTCCAAAACCACCATCAATATCTCCATAACCATAACCAAGAGTTGTCGTTAGTTTAGGTGATGCTTTATAGTTAACAGCTCCATAAAGTAAAATAAAATTAAAATTTTCTGGAACCTCAAAAAGCCATGTTTGAGATAAGGTGCTTATACTAAATTTATCAGATATTTGGTGCGTACCTGCATAGGTTAACCAAGATCCTGTTTTGTCTTCTGCAATATTTTGTGAATAACTGTTTGAAATTAATAGCATTAGCATAAATGCCATTAATAAGTCCTTCAATTTAAAAGTTTTAAGCAGGTTGTTATAATTTACTTTTATGTTAGTCAATAACTCTTTTAATATCTGTTTCAAAAATATTTTTCGTTTAAAAGGAGCCCTTTTTTTGAGCTCCTTTTGTTTATTAATTATAAAATTAAAGATGTTCTTTAAGTGGCGGATGTTCATTTAAGTGATGATGTTCATCAATTAGTGGGCCACCTTCAATGATATGTTCTGATGCTTGTTGAGAAAATTTCTCGAAATTTAAGTGGAATGAATGCGCTAATTGAATAGCTTTTCCAATATATGCACCTTTTTGTAACCAAGTATTCATTGGGTCTAAAAGTTCTGATGGTACACCAGGACAATATTTAGGCATGAATAATCCGAAAATAAAGTTTTGTTCATAATCAACATCATCCAAATCTCCATTTAAGATTGCTGTAATCATAGCTCTTGTATATTTTAATTTTATACGAGAACCTACGCCATAAGGTCCAGCACTCCACCCAGTATTTATTAACCAAACGTTAACTCCTGCTTCTTTCATTTTTTTACTTAACATTTCTCCATAAACTGTTGGATGTAATGGCATAAACGGTTCTCCAAAACAAGCAGAGAATGATGGTACAGGTTCTGTAATACCAGCCTCTGTTCCAGCAACTTTAGCTGTATATCCAGAAATAAAGTGATAAGCAGCTTGACCTGGGGTTAATTTTGATACCGGAGGTAAAACACCAAAAGCATCACAAGTTAAAAAGAAAATATTCTTTGGGTTGTTAGCATAAAGTGTTTCTTGAATATTATCAATATGGTGAATCGGGTAGCTTACACGTGTGTTTTGAGTAATGCTACTATCCATATAATCCGGTTCTCCATTGTCTTTAATTAGAATGTTTTCAAGAATTGCTCCTGGCTTAACTGCTCTAAAAATATCTGGTTCTTTTTCTTCAGAAAGGTCAATTACTTTAGCATAACAACCACCTTCAAAGTTAAAAATATTATTGTCTGCTGTCCAACCATGCTCATCATCACCAATTAATTTACGTTCGGGGTCTGCAGACAAGGTTGTTTTTCCAGTTCCTGACAATCCAAAGAAAATAGCAGTATCTCCATATTTACCAACATTGGCAGAGCAGTGCATAGGTAATACATTTCTTTCGACTGGTAAAATCATGTTTAATGCAGAGAATACACCTTTTTTAATTTCACCTGTATATCCAGATCCTCCTACTAATACTATTTTTTGAGAGAAGTTAAGAATTGAAAAATTCCCTTGGCGAATACTAAAAGCTTTTGGATCTGGGCATTCATAATCAGGAGCACAAAGCACTAACCAATCTTCTTTAAAGTTTTCTAATTCTTTTACACTAGGTCTTAAAAACATGTTATAAACAAACATATTTGACCAAGGTAGTTCTGTTACTGTTCTAATATTGGTTCTATATTCTGGGTCTGCACATACATATCCATCTCTAATATAAATTTCTTTTCCAGAAAGGTATTTAGTAATTTCAGCTTTTAACTTATTAAAATTTTCAGTAGAAACAGGTTTGTTTGTTTTTCCCCACCATACTTTGTCTTTAGTATAATCATCTTTTACAATAAAACGATCTTGCGGAGACCGCCCTGTAAATTTTCCAGTATTTATTACTAGGGTTCCATTTGCAGTTTCTTTACCCATTTTCTTCTTAACTGTAATTTTTTGTAATTCTTCGGGTGATAAATTCCAGTTAACTAATACATCTTTTAATCCATATTGCTCTAAGCTTGGATTTTCTTTTGTTGTTGTTATCATTTTTATCGAATTTAAAAGGTTCAATTAAATAAATTATTTAAAAAGGCCATATAATAGGCACGAGAATTAAAAATGTAATGAAAAACAGAATTAGGGGAGGAGTGACTACTTTAGAGTGGTTTATAAATTTATATCCTCTTTTAGTAATAATTATAACCGTTGAATTGCTATAACCAATTAAGGTTTCTTTAGAATCTAATATACCTGTTAGGAATAAACTCAATATTGAAATTAATGCCATAATATATGGCTTAACCTTTTCCCCAGAAAAGAGACCAATGGTTTTAACTAAATTGGTGAGCATTAAATTAATCATATATTGTTATTCTTTATTAATTTTAGCCTTTTAATATATGTTGTGTTAATATATAGAGTAAATGTAAAACGAATTTTGTTTTATGCACATGACCTACGTCATTCTTTGGGTTTAAGTGCTGTTTTAAATAATTGTTACTATAAGTCTTAAAAAAATAAAGAAACTAATAATAAATACGTTTTGTTATATTGAATTTTAAGATATTCTATACTTTAGATGAATAATTTAATTTTCTAAAAAAGTTAAATCAAAAAAAATAAAAATATAAATATGAAATTAGATATTTTGGCTTTTGGAGCACATCCTGATGATGTAGAATTAGGTTGTGGAGGTACTATAGCAAAAGAAGTTAAAAATGGTAAAAAAGTTGGGATTATAGATTTAACCCGAGGTGAGTTAGGAACCCGAGGAACTGCAGAAACTAGAGATGAAGAAGCTTTTAACGCTGCAAAAATTTTAGGAGTAATTATGCGTACTAACTTGGAGTTTTCTGATGGGTTTTTTGTAAATGATAAAGAACATCAATTAACCATTATTAAAATGATACGAAAGTATCAACCAGAAATAATAATTTGTAATGCTATTGATGATAGGCATATTGATCATGGTAAAGGAAGTAAGTTAGTTAGTGATGCTTGTTTTTTAAGCGGGTTAATAAAAATTGAAACTGAAGATGAAGGTGTAATACAAAAAACCTGGCGTCCAAAACAAGTTTATCATTATATACAATGGAAAAATATAGAGCCCGATGTAACAGTAGATGTTTCTGGCTTTATAGATAAAAAAATGGATTCTGTTTTAGCCTATAAAACACAGTTTTTTGATGCTAATAGTAAAGAGCCAGAAACACCTATATCTAGTAAAAATTTTACAGACAGTATAATATATAGATCCAGAGATCTTGGTCGTTTAGTAGGTGTTGAGCACGCAGAGGGTTTTACAGTTGAACGCTACCCAGCTGTTGATAGTTTGTTCGATTTAAAGTAGTTAGGTTTTTAGCCTAATTAATTTTCGTTTTTTAAATAAAATATTAAAAAAAGTCTTTGTAATAAAGATTGAAATCAATTACATTTGCACACGCATTACAAAATGCAGTTACATGGTGGTTGTAGCTCAGTTGGTTAGAGCATTGGTTTGTGGTACCAAGGGTCGCCGGTTCGAATCCGGTCTTCCACCCAAAAAGTAAAAGCCTTTCAAGAAATTGAAAGGCTTTTTTTGTGGTCTCTTAATGCTGTTTGTTTTAATACTTCTTGTTATAATTAGTAGGTTAATTGAGTTTTTTTAGGCCAATTTAATTGTAGAAAAACAATTTTTTATTCTATCAATTAAAAATAACTCATAAAACAGTAAAAGTTCTTAGCTCTAATTTTTATATAATTTATATTTGTGCCTTATTTAATAATAAAATAAATGGAGTTTTTAAACGCAACTTATTTAGCACTTTTCTTAATTATTTCTATCGGGTTTATAATTGGAAACATAAAAATTAAAGGCATTTCGCTTGATATTTCTGCTATCATATTTGTAGCATTATTATTTGGTCATCTTGGGGTTTCATTGCCAGATATATTACAAAAAATTGGATTAATCTTATTTATTTACACAATAGGGTTGCAGGCCGGGCCTGGGTTTTTCGATTCTTTTAAAGAGAATGGAAAAAACCTAGTTATAATTGCAACAATAGTAGTGTTTTCAGCAGCATTTATAACTTTTCTTTCTATTCAGTTTTTAGAGATCGATAAATCTATTGCTATAGGATTAATGGCTGGAGCATTAACAAGTACACCTGGTTTGGCTACTGCCATTGATGTTACTCAATCGTCATTAGCTTCTATTGGTTATGGTATTGCGTATCCATTTGGTGTTATAGGAGTTATTTTATTTGTGAAATTATATCCAAAACTCTTTAAAATTAATATCGATAAAGAGGAAGCGGAATATGAAAAAAAAGTGAATGGTATTCATGATATCATTACAAGGTGCAATTTTAAAGTTGAAAATGAAGGCGTAATAGATAGAACGATAGACGATTTACAGATTCGTGCTATGACAAAAGGAGTTGTGTCAAGAGTATTGCATAATAGTGAAGCTTTCGTACCAAAAAAAGAAACCGTTTTACATAAAGGAGATTACATAAGAGTTGTTGGTACAGAAGATGCTTTAAAACGTGTTGAATTATTAATAGGACCTAAATCCGACATTGAAATTTCTTTGGGTGAAGAATTTGTAGTACAGTCGTATTTGGTTACTAAAACAGAGTTAGTTAATAAAACTTTAGGAGAATTAAACTTTAAAGTTAATTATAATGCAACTATTACTCGAATAAGGAGAAGTGGTATAGACTTATCTCCAAACTCAACATTAAAACTTCAAATAGGAGATAAATTAATGATTTCGAGTTATAAAAATAGTGTTTCCCGAATATCAGAACTTTTAGGTGATAATAAGAGCCAGCTTTCCGATACTAATTTTTTTCCTTTAGCTTTAGGAATTGTTATTGGTATTTTAGTGGGAGGGGTGTCAATAGCTTTTGGAGATGCTTTTACTTTTAATTTAGGGTTAACTGGTGGTGTCTTAATTGTGGCTATGGTTTTAGGAAGAATTGGAAAAACAGGTAATGTACTTTGGGTAATGAGTGGTAATTCTAACCAATTATTAAGGCAATTTGGTTTGATGCTTTTCTTAGCTGTAGTTGGTACAAATGCGGGTGCAACCTTGGTTGAAACGTATTCACAATATGGTATTAAATTATTTCTTATTGGAGGTTTAATTACGTTTGTACCTATGGTTTTAGCAGCTATTGTTGCTCGTATGTTTTTCAAAATAAATATACTAACCCTTTTAGGAACCTTAACAGGTTCCATGACAAGTACTCCAGGGTTAGCCGCTTTAGATACTATGACAAAAACAGATGCACCTTCACTTGCTTACGCTACTGTATATCCTATTGCTATGGTGCTTCTTATTATTTGTACTCAAATTTTAGGACTACTGTTTTAAGCAAAACTTTAAAAAAGGAAATAGGCTTCTAATTTTTAATAACGAGTTTTTATAAGATACTTCGAAATCGATCAAATTAAGGCATGTTTTATTCATGCTTTTTGGGTTAAGGTTTGTTGTTTAATCTACCTTAACTCTGGCATTTCGATTAGCCAATTCCCATGCGGTATGAAAAATTAGTTTAGTTCGTGTTTCTAGAAACGGATAATTTATTTTATCGGGTGTATCAGTTGGTTTATGGTAATCATCATGTGTGCCATTAAAATAGAAAATTACAGGAATGTTATTTTTTGCAAAGTTATAGTGGTCTGAACGGTAATAAAAACGATTCGGATCATCATCTTCATTATAAGTGTAATCAAATTCAATATTGAAATACTCCTTATTTACATCTTCAGAAATATTATGTAATTCTTTACTTAATTTGTCAGATCCAATAAGGTATAGGTAGTTTTTGCCGCCTTCTTCATGTTTTGGGTCTACACGACCAATCATATCGATATTTAAGTTGGCTACCGTATTTTTTAAAGGGAAAATTGGATCTTCATCGGCGTAATATCTCGAACCATAAAGTCCTATTTCTTCGCCTGTTACATGTAAAAACACAATGGTTCTTTTAGGACCTTTACCATCTTTTTCTGCAGCTTTAAAAGCTTCAGCAATCTCTAATATAGCCACAGTTCCAGAACCATCATCATCTGCACCATTATTTATTTCTCCATCATTAGAAATGCCTATATGATCTAAATGAGCAGAAATGATAACAACTTCGTCTGGTTTTTCACTTCCTTCTATATAAGCAATAACATTTTCAGAGCCTGTTGCTTTATTACCGAAATAACTTGATGGAATTTCTTGAAAATAATCACCTTCGGCAATTGGCGAGGGGATGTTGTTGGTTTGGTAATGACTTTTAATAAACTCAATAGCTTTTTTTTGCCCAGGTTCTCCCGTTTTTCTTCCTTCATATTCATCTGAAGCATAGGTATAAAGCATTTCTTTTAACTCGGCAGAAGTTATTGTTTTAGCATAAGATTCTGGATTGGTAATTGTTAACTCGGTGTTTTTTTTATTTTGTGATGAACTACAAGAAGATAATAGTAAGCTGGCACAAACAAGTATGGCTAAATTTTTCATAAATCTTAAATATTATAATATGCTATATTACAAAAATGACTGATAGATATTGATGTTTTGAGTCTATTTTAACAATTCATTATCATCATCATTAACCAAACGATGCTCTTGATTTGCAATTTGCCAAGCAGTAGTAAAAATAAGTTTAGTTCGTTTTTCTAATAACGGATAGTCAATTTTATCTGGTGTATCTGTTTCTCTATGGTAATCTTCATGCTCTCCATTAAAATAGAAAATAACAGGGATGTTTTGTAAAGCAAAATTATAGTGGTCTGATCTGGAATAATAATCGTTCGACTCACCCATAATATTAAATCTATAATCAATATCAATATTAATAAAAGTATTATTAATTTTTTCAGAAGTGAAATGGAGCTCTTTACTTAATCTATCCGAACCAATTAAATACAAATAATCTTTATTGTTTTTATGGACATCATCAACACGACCAATCATATCTATATTGAGGTTAACAATTGTATTTTCTAAATTAAAAACGGGGTTTTTAGTATAAAACTCAGAACCTCTTTTTCCAATTTCTTCAGCAGTTAAATGAAGAAATAAGATACTACGTTTTGGGCCAAAACCTTCTTTTTTAGCTAATTTAAAAGCTTGTGCCATTTCCATAATGGCAACAGTTCCAGAGCCATCATCATCGGCACCGTTATTTATTTGCCCGTTTTCAGATATGCCAAGATGATCTAAATGTGCAGATATTATAATAACCTCATCTGGTTTTTCAGTACCTTCTATATAAGCTAAAACGTTTTCAGAACTTTTAAATTTGTTTGAGAAAAAACTAGTTGGTATAACTTGATAATAATTGTCTTGACCTAAAGGGGATTTAATACCTTCATTTATATAGTATGACTTTAAAAAATTTGAAGCTAGTTTTTGTCCTTTACTTCCAACTCTTCTACCTTCAAAATCATTAGAAGAAAATGTATATAAATGTGTTTTTAATTCATCTGAAGTTATTGTATTTGCATACGTCATAACTAGGCTGCTATCTACTAAAGTTATGCTGTCTTTTAAGTTTTGAATTCTGGCAGTATATTTAGGTTTAGCACAAGTGCCTACCAGAACAAGCATAGAGAGAATACAAGTAAATTTCATTTATAATAAGCAATTACACATTAAATACAACTTACAATCAGATGTTTCTGTTCAAAAGAGAAATTGTAAGTTTTATTAATTATGATGCTAATATATAAAATTTAAGAAGAAATTACTTACTACTCAAAAGAAATACCTTCTAGCTCCTCTTCATCAATCTCAATATCAAGCTCTTCTAGTTCTTCAATAGAGGCTTCTTTAAGTTCGGTTTCTTTGGCTTCTATTAATTCTGTATTAACAACTTCGGTTTTAGTAAAGATAGATTTATAGGTTGTAACTGCCAGAGCAACAATAGTTAAAAGAAAAGTAAATTGTATAATTTTTTTTATTTGTCCAGATTTTTTTGACAAGTAAAAAGCAATTAAGCCAAAAATTAAAGCAGCAATTGCAGGAAATATTGCAAGGTTAGAAATAGGTAAAACAGAAAAAATAACAGCAAAAATGGATGCTATTAAAGCTAAAATTGTAAACAGTTTTTTCATTTTAAAAGGTATTTAATGTTTTAAACCAGAAGCCGATTTTATTTTTAACTCACCCGTACCAACTGGTATTTTAAATTTACCGTAAACTGGTATTTTATTTTCATCGGCAGTTAGCCATAATGTGCCATTAACTGTGTTTGTATTTGCAGAACCTAAAGCTATTTTATAACACGCTTTACTGCCTAATGCAGTAGAAATAGTCTCTTTTCCTAAATAAGTCACTTTTGCTTTAATTTCTTCTCGATCAAATAAAATGGTAAATATTTTACTGGTACCAGGACTTAAACTTGTTAAATCGAACGTTCTTATGGTGTATAATGTCGATATAATATCTTTTGTTCCAGAGCCTAGAGGTAAGGTTTCTTTAACCACCCAGTTGTTCTTTTTTGTTTGTACAGATTTAACGGTTTTAGTTTTATGGCTAAAGGTGTACTTCATATTTTTAAAGTAGCCACCTTCATTAATATCTCTATTATGTAAATAAGGGGTTAGTGTTTTTGGGTTTACATAAGTTTCGTATAAATCTCTTATTTTAAAAAAACTATCCCATTTACTATAGGTAAAAGCGGTGCATTTTAATCGTAAAAGTGTGGCTTTAGATGTTTTAACTGGGCTAGTTTCCATGGTCACTTGGGCCAAATCTGTTAAAATACCAGACATATTATAAGACGCTGTATAAACAAGTTTTTCACTATTACCAATAGCATTGTTTTGTGCGCTAATGGTTATTGAAAATAAAAATAACAACAAAAAAGAGATACGTATCATAAATAGAGTTTAGGTTATAACGTACTGATAAACATTTATTGTGCCGAAAATACAATGCATAAAATTATTATACTAATTTATTAATACTACCTGGTGTACATTTTAACTCAAAATTTGTCAATTCGAGTGTATTTTACTCATTTTTATGAGTCAAATTTGTATAGAGAATCAAGTTTTTGAGTTTGAAACTTGTTCTCGATACGATTTTTTATTAAAAATCACTCGAACTGACATTCCATTATTACCATAACTAAAAATGCATAACGTGTAAATAAAAATACTAGTTATTGGTTTACTGATTTTTGTCATAGTATATAATTAACAGTAAGTGTAAGTTTACTAGGTAATTAATTTTTTATTATTATGAAAAATATACTATTGCCAACAGACTTTTCAAAGAATTCAATTAATGCAATTCATTATGCTTTAGAGTTTTTTAAAAATGAAAAATGCCAGTTTTATATTTTAAACATTCAAAAAGCATCATCTTTTATATCAGATGATATGATGGTGGTAAACACATCTGCAACAATTTATAAAACATTAATAGATGCCGCAAAAAAATCTATAAATAATATAATTACCACCCTTAACAAGGATTTTAAAAACAATAACCACCAATTTCATTCTATTGTAGATTATGATAATTTTGTAGACTCTATTAATCAAGTTATTGTAAAACACGATATAGATTTAATAATAATGGGTACAAAAGGTGCTTCTGGTATAGCAAAAGTGCTTTTTGGTAGTAATACGGTTCGTGTTATGCAACGTTGCGTTGCGCCTGTCTTGGCAATTCCAGATGGGTATAAGTTTAAAAAATTAGAGAATTTAGCGTTTGCAACCACAAATTCAGAATGTTTTAATAGAGGTCATCTAGACGTATTAAGCGAAATAATAACCTTAAGTCATGCATCGGCACATATACTTCATCTAGCAGATCAAAACCATTTAGTTTATGAAACTCATGATAACGAATATTTTTTTAAAACAAATTTCAGTCAAGGCAAGCATGAATTTATAGACACCTCAAAAGGCGATATGTTTAATGTAGTTCATAATTATATTGCAAAACACAATATAGATATGTTAGCCATAATGAATAAAAAACATTCCTTTTTTGAACGTATATTTACTACACACGCCGTAGAAAGGTTTGCCTTTAAAATTGACATTCCGCTCTTAGTAATGCAGTATTAGTAGTCTAACAGCTTCTGGTTAATTGGTTTTTTTTGCTTTATAATGTAACAATTCATTCAATTGTTCGTCATATAAGTATCAATCAATAATCCATCATCATGAGACAAGACAAACAACTTTTAGTTATTACACATTTAAGCCAATTAATTACTTTAGTAACTGGTTTTGGTAGTTTATTACTGCCATTAGTGTTATGGGTAACCCAAAAAGAAAAAGTGTATAAAATGGATACACACGGCAAAAACATTATAAACTTCCAATTAAGTTTAATATTATGGTGTATAATTTGCGTACCCTTAATTTTATTTTTCGGATTAGGGTTACTTGGCTTTTTAGTTTTAGGCGTTATTTCAGTTATATTTCCAATTGTTAACGCCATAAGAGCCAGCCGTGGCGAAGCTGCAACATACCCATTTACATTTACTTTTATCTCTTAATTTTATTAGTTAGTGAATTCCCGTGCAAACGGGAATCTTTTGAGGAAAAGTTCTTCATTCGATTTACGAGATAAATGTAACGCTCACTTTTTAGTGGGCGTTTTTTATGTATACAGTCATTTCGAGTGCCTTGAAGTTACTTTAAGGCGTATCTAGAAGTTGGGCGTTACCCCAAAAAAGGGGTCAGGCTTTCCGTTGCAAGTCCTCGCTCCGTGCCTCCGCTGTGGGCTTTTCACTTCAATCCTTAACGCGCTTATCCGCTGGCTTGTACTTTTCGAAATTGGAATTGGTTTTTTGGGTAAGTTCGTTTAATGTTTATGATAAGAATAGTGCGGTTTTGTGCGCGAGGATTTTCCTCAGGAAAATCAGACGTAACAAAAGATCACGGACTCTCATCAAGCCTAAACTAAGCATTATTTTTATACGACTTGTTGTGCGTAGGTTTGTTTCCTTTAATTACATTTTCAATAATTATATTACAGTATTTTTCTTGTGTGACAGTTCTGTTATTTGGATGGTAAGCATCTATAATAATAGTGTTTTTATTTTCATAACTACTAAAGGGATGAATTGCTGTTTTGTTATTTAAATTTTGAAAAACATCTTTAATTATGTTAAACGTTCCACCACAAATAATTACATCTGGATTATATAATTCTATTTGACTTTTTAGAATGCTTTTATGTTCTTTAAATGCAATTTCTAATTCTGATTTTATAGCGACACTTTTTCCAGGAATTTTCTTAACGTTAACATATGCAATTTTCTTTAAAACATCTATAATGTTAGGGTTGTCGTTAGTATTTTCAATTTCCTCCCAATATAGATTATGAAGAATTCCGAAAGTTGTGTAAACTATAGGATTAAAGGTGCTAGCCCAACCTTTTTTAATTCCTTTTTCAGTTTTTAAATTTTTTATAGCATCTCTTAAATCCCATTCATCTGTATCATTTTCACTATTTACTTCTTTTAAAATCCACATAATTTTAATAGAAGCTTTATCGTATTCTATTAAATCAACAATGCCATCAATAATCGGAGTTGATTGATTAAAATTATTTTTTAAGTTGGAAATTTGTTTAGAAATTTGTTCAATTTCGATGGATTTATCTTTCATATCTTGGATTCACTTACTTACGTACAATGTTCAGCGGATATGAAACTTTAAATATTTTATATCCGACGTTAAACGAAGATAGCAGAAATTTTTTACAAAGTCAAATCAAATTAACGCTAACTAAGAGTTGTTATTATTCAGCGGAAATGTAATGCCAACTGCGAAAGCACCAACGAATTGTTGGACTGATGGTTGAAAATAATAACTAAATCCTAAATCAACGTTATTTTGCTTTCCTAATTCAAGTCCAATTGAAAACGGGATGTGATAAATAATTCCACCTTTATCAATATCGTCAAAAGCTGTTAATGTTTCAAATTTTCCAATTGAAGTTCCAATTCCAATTTCAAAGTATGGAGCAACCCAAGGGATTGGTGCACGAACTCTTGCTTTTCCTCCAAGTAAAAATGCTTTTGATTCTGCTTTCTCATTAGTTGGATTGTCATTTAAATCTTTGCCATTTGAATTTGTCAAAATAAAACCTGCGTATGGTCTTAATTCAACCCATGATGTAACTTTTAGTACTAGTTCTCCTTGTGCAAAAAAGCCTTCATCAGCAACTTCGTCAATACTATTGTATGGTATACTAATACCAAATCCGATTTGGGCATTTATTGATTTTTCTTTTATAAACTGAGCTTCAACTATATTTGAAGTCATAAAGATTATTAATAAAATTAGCGTTTTTTTCATGATGTTTTACATTGTAAATATAAAGTCCCCTTACAATTCTGAAACAAGTTAAGTACAATTGAACTTTATCAATTGTTAAACGAATTTAGCTATTTTTCTCACAAAGTCAAAACAAAAAAAGCAGTAATCTAAATTTAAGATTACTGCTTTAAATCAAGAGTTTCCGTTCTAATTTATCTTGAGCTTAGTCTAGAGGTAGGGATGTATTAGTTATTTTAGATTACGGGCTTAACAAGTACTTGAGGATTTTTTTCTACTCTTAAAAGCCGCTAATTACAAATTAGCGGTAGCTGGGGAATAAGAAACTAAGAAATTTACTGTTTTTATGTGCTTTTTCAGCTTGTAAACATAATAAGGCTTGCAGAGCGATTTATGAACGTATTGTAGCCAAAGGAAAGAGTAAGAAATTAGCATTAATAGCAGTAGCAAATAAGTTGTTAAAACAGGTTATTGCTAAAAGTGGACGGCCTTATGATGAAAATTTTGTTTCAAGATTAGCTTAAAATTGCTTGTTTTTTAACTCAGTTCTTTGTCGGCAGCCGATTTTTCTTAGTTAATAACTTGTTTACAATTTTATTTAAAAAATATTACAACAATTCTTTATTTTTATATATTTGTAGTTGTAAAAAAACTCTGTTCGAGCAGAGTTCTTTATAAGTTCTTTGATTTAAGGTGTTACAAAAATCAAATTTAGATGATTACAAAGATACAAACAAAAATGGATTCCACAAATCGCCGTGGAAAAAGAAGGCAAGTTTCCAAGGATGAATGCTTGTTAGATTTAAAAAAAGATTTACCAAAAATTTTCAAAGCTTTTAATAGAGGTGTTAAGAAGTTTAATAAGGTTTCATCTATGTTTAATCCAGAATCAAAAGTTCGTTTTGATGCTTCTGTTTTAAACACAGCAATAGTTGAGAGCTTACAAGTTGAATTTTCTAATAATTGGAAATGGGGTAAGTACAAAAGGTTTATTTTAAGGTTGAATGACTATATTTTCCTTGTGAAAAAGTTGAACAACAATAATATGCCAATGAATATTAAAACGAAACATGTAAACTCAATTTCTAATCAATTAAGTTTACCAATGTTTAATAGTGAAGTCTATCAGGATGATCCAATATTGTTTTTTGGATATAAAACTGATAGAATGGGGGAAATAGTTTCTCCACAAGTAGTGTATATTGATGAAAATCAAGTTAAATGGGTTGTTACTGAAAATGATGTAACAAGTACAGAAACTTTATTTAAACCTAATACACAAAATAGTTCTGTAAAAGTCTCTTTAAAAGAGCAATTAGTTAGAAGAAAAGCTTCTAATGAATAGTTAATAATCGACACCTTAAATTAGAGAACTAATTTAAAAAGTATAACAAATATGTAATTTGACTTTTAATAAAAACAAAAGGTTAAATTTTATATTTTAGCACGTTAATCTTAATACACCAACACGTTGGGTGCAATTAAAAAATAAATAAACTTACATTGAATAATTTTAAAATTCAAAACCATGAAATTTAATAATTCACAATTTGTATTTGCTAGAGAATATAGAGGAATAGGTCAAACTGATTTGTCAAAAAAAGTTAAAGGACTTTCTCAATCTAACTTGTCTAAGTTTGAAAAAGGATTTGATGTTTTATCAGAAAATGTTATTTATGAATTAATTAATATTCTTGATTTTCCTGTGAATTTTTTCACTAAAACTATTAATAATGATATTGATATTGCTCATTATAGAAAAAAATCAGGTATTACTAAATCTGTAAAAGTACAATTAGAGTCAAATAATAAAATCATTGGTTATTTAGTAGACCAATTAAATGATTCCGTTGATTATCCTGATTTTTCTTTAAGACCATTAGACCCTGAAGAATATACGCCAGAAGAAGTAGCTAAATTCACTAGAAAATTAATGGGTCTCGATAAGCGAGAACCTGTTGTAAATATCTTTAATCATCTTGAAAGTAATGGTGTTGTTGTAATAGAATTTGATGACGTAACAGATAAATTTGATGGCGTATCATTTAAAACAGATAAAGGTAATCCAGTTATAGTTATTAATAGAAAATTTCCTAATGATAGAAAAAGATTCACTCTTGCTCATGAGTTAGGTCATATTTTAATGCATTGTGTAGGTGATTTTCCGAATCCAGCACATCGTGATGAAAAGCAAAAAGAAAATGAAGCTAATCGTTTCGCTTCTGAATTTTTAATGCCTGCTTTTGGTATTCAAAATTCTTTAATTGGATTGAGTTTATATGATTTAGCTCCATTAAAAAAGTATTGGCATACGTCAAAACAGTCTATTATAAGAAGAGCAAAAGATTTACGTGGTATTCCTGATAATAGAGCTACCTATTTTATGATTGAATTAAGTCGAATGGGCGAACGTAAAGTAGAAAAAACACTTGTAGATATAGATAAGCCTGTCATATTCAGAAATGCATATGAGTTACATAAAAAAGAATTAAATTATTCTGATGAAGATTTATCTAAAGCTTTTTCTTTGCCTTATGATATTCTTAAAAAGTATTTCAACTTTTCGGATAAATCTAAGTTGAGGGTTATCGTTTAGTCAAATGGCTGCCAATGTTTCGCGGATATGAAACGTTTAAATGTTTTATATCCAACGTTACTTACCTGCCGGCAGGTAGGTAACTAAGATAGCGGAAATTTTTTACAAAGTCAAGACAAAAAAAGCAGTAACCCAATTAAAGTTACTGCTTTATATAATGAGATTCCTGCCTTCGCAGGAATGTTTTAGTTATTCAACATTACAGGCATAACAAGCATTGTAATATGCTCACCTTCGTCTAAACCATCAACAGGGGTTAAAATACCTGCTCTGTTTGGCATACTCATTTCTAACTGTACATTATCGGCATTTAAGTTATTCAACATCTCAGTTAAAAAACGTGAGTTAAAACCAATTTGCATATCGTCACCTTGGTAATCACAAGTTAAACGTTCTTCTGCTTTATTGCTATAATCTATATCTTCAGCCGAAATATTTAATTCTGCACCTGCAATTTTTAAACGAATTTGGTGTGTTGTTTTGTTAGAGAAAATACTAACACGACGTACAGAATTTAAAAATTGGTTTCTGTCTATTACTAATTTATTCGGGTTTTCTTTTGGGATAACCGCTTCGTAGTTTGGATACTTTCCGTCTATTAAACGACAAATCAATTCTGAGTTCTCAAAAGTGAATTTGGCATTACTTTCATTATACTCAATCGTCACATCGTTTTCGCTAGCAGCCAAAATACCTTTTAAAAGATTTAAAGGTTTTTTAGGCATAATAAATTCAGCAACTTGATTTGCTGTAACATCTGCACGTGTATATTTTACTAGTTTATGAGCATCAGTAGCAACAAACGTTAAACCTTCAGTTGAAAATTGGAAAAATACACCACTCATTACGGGGCGTAAATCATCATTTCCAGCTGCAAAAATAGTTTTGCTAATTGCAGTAGCTAAAACATCGCCAGTTATTACTGTTTTACTTGGGTCTTCAAGCGCTACAGCTTTCGGGAATTCGTTCCCATCGGCGTAAGCCAAAGCATATTTACCGTGATTAGAGCTAATTTCAACCGTATTGTTGTCTTCTACAACAAACGTTAAAGGTTGTTCTGGGAAGGTTTTTAAAGTATCTAATAACAATCGTGCAGGAATTGCAACGCTACCTTTACTATCACTTTCAACATCTAAAGTCGAAGCCATAGTGGTTTCTAAATCACTTGCAGAAACAATAAGTTGGTTGTTGTCTAATTCAAATAAAAAATTATCTAAAATAGGTAAGGTATTCGAGCTATTAATAACGCCACCTAAAACCTGTAATTGTTTTAATAAATAAGTACTTGATACTATAAATTTCATGTGCTTGATTATATTTATTTTCAAAGGTTACATGTAACATTTATGTTGTAATCCTAAGTTCAAAAATGGCCTTAGTTACAAATGTTTCATCTAACAGCTATGTTTTAATTGTAATTCTACTACTTACAAATATATTCGAAACCGTCTATATTTGGAAACAAACTTATTAACATTTAAGAAGCGTATTTTTTCTTTCTAAGGTAGTTGAAAGCAAAACCAAACCCACCAAGCAAAACGAGTGGTAGTAAGATGTTTATAAGTTGCCATTTGGTTTTCTCTGAAGCTATTTTTTGCTGATTTAAAAAGGCTACAGCTATTTCTTTAGAGCGAATGTTTATAAGTCCGTTATCATCCAATAAGTAATTAACCGCATTAAGTAAAAATTCTTTGTTGCCATAGGTTTGTCCTGTCCATCTATCAAAACCTAATTCTAGCGGTTTGTTTTGTGTTACATCGTTCTTAATGACATCGCCATCGGCAATGACAATCATTTTTGTTGGAATGCTCTTATTGTTCTCTTCTTTTAGTTTAAAGGGTTTAATACGATTGCTATAAACCGAATTAAATTCGCCTTCTAATAACACAGCAAGTGTTTGGTTGCCTTTATTGAAGCTTTGCGGGTCTTGTTCTTTAGTTACCAGCTGCAAACTCACCTCTCTAGGTGTGCCTTCTAATTTTGTTAATGGTGCAGTTTCTAAAAGTATGGTTTTATCAAGGTTGTTTTTTAGCGTATCAATTTGGTTAGCAAAATCAAAACGTACTAAATTTAAATTATTAACTATTGGGTGCTTGCTACTTGAGCCAGCTAATGGCGAATAAGGCCATTTTAAATGCTGAAATTGCGACTGGCTACCTTCGCCCATGGCCAAAGTAATAGGAGCAGAGTAGAGCGTGCTAACCATGTACGGGTTAATACGAACACCGTATTTAAAAAAGAAATCGGTTAAATTTAAATCTCTTGTTACTGCATAATTTGTTCCTGTGGCGTTAAATAAACTATCTTTTTCCATGGCTACGGCATCAACCAACCAAAGGCTTTTTCCGCCGTTCATGGTATATTGATCGAGCACTAGTTTTTCTTCCTCAGAAAATGGTTCTGTTGGTTTTGCCGAGATTATTAAATCAAAACTGTTAATCTCATCGAGTGTTTTTTGCGGATTTGAAGCCACACTATCTAAAGTAAATGGCGCGATATAATAATACTCACCAAGTTTTTGTACAAAGTTTGCAATGTATTTGTCTTCTAATTGTTTGTTACCTTTTAAAATAGCAATTTTACGGCGCTTTGGTTTTGTTAATTTACTAAAACCATCTGCAAAAGCATATTCTAGATGCTGAACAGAATTACTAACTAATTCTTGTTGAGACGCACCAATTTTATTTTTTACTAACGGAATAAGAACCGTTTGATTATTATAACTTGCCAAGGCCCAAGGAAATATAACAGCTTGCGAAGATTTACCGCTTTCTTGAACACTTAGCTGCATGGGTGTTAGCCCACGTTGTGTGAGTTGTTGAATGTTACGCTCTCTAGTTGATTCATCTTCCAACGGGTTTATAAAGTTGAAAATAATATTACTATTTGTAGCAGCAAACTCTTCTAATAATTGTTTGGTTTCGTTTTGAAGACGCCTAAATTCTGAAGGGAAATCTTCGCCTTCTAAAAATACATCCACTACAATGGGAGAATCAACTTCGTTAATAATTTGTATGGCAGATTCACTTAATGTATAACGGCTATCTGCTGTTAAATCAAAACGCTTATACACTTTACTGCTTATAAAGTTAATCGCAACTAACGCTATTACGAGTACTAATATGTGTTTTATAGTCTTATTCAAACTTTTTTTCTAATTGATAAGGTTTTATCGATTCAACAGTATTATTGTTAAATTGAAGTTCTAGGCATTCTTGCATATTATTAAATGCACCGGGTTTAAAACCTAAATTATAATTCCATTTTTTTTGCGAATTCGCTTTTAAAGTTTCATCCCATCCAAACCATTCGGGTTTGCCTAAAAGGGATTCAACTTCTTTTTTGTTCTTTCCAATTAGTAGGCTATCGATTAGTATTTTATTAGCCATTTCATAGCGTAATTGAGGTTTGTCTTCCCATGCTACAGCATCAAAGTATTTTTCATGATGGTAGCTACTAAAAATATTCAACATGGGGTAAAACATATAAAAATAAACAACAGGTGTTATTGCTAAACTTACTATAAATGTTAACCATTTGCGTTTATCAATCGTATTAACAAATAGCCAAACAAGTATAAAAACTACAACAAGAAAAATAACAAATAAAGGTGTAACTATCATTTACTTCGCTTTATTAATGTTTAGTTTGGTTAACAATAAAAAGAACAGCGTTACACTTATAAAATAAATGATATCTCGCGTATCTAAAACACCACGACTCATACTTTTATAATGTGAACTCATGCCTAATTGCTCAATAAAATCACTTGACATAAATTCTGCAATACCTTCAAATCCAATATAAAATATAAAACAGATAAAAACGGCAGTAATAAATGCGACTATTTGATTATCTGATAACGATGAAGCAAAAATTCCTATTGATGTATAAGCCGCTACTAAAAATAGTAAGCCAAAATAAGAGCCTAGTGTACTGCCCATGTCTAAGTTTCCAATAGGGTTTCCTAATTGATAAACGGTATAAACATAAAGCAGCGTTGGTAAAAGTGCGATTAAAATTAAAATAAGCGCACCAAAATATTTTCCTAAAACAATGTTGAAATGTGATATGGGTTTTGTTAATAGTAGCTCTAAAGTGCCTTGTTTTTTTTCATCGGAAAAACTACGCATAGTTACCGCAGGAATCAAGAAAATTAAAATCCAAGGCGCTAATAAAAAGAAGGACGAAAGGTCGGCAAACCCATAATCTAAAACATTAAACTCCCCTTTAAATAGCCAAAGGAATAATCCGTTTAAAACTAAAAAAATAGCGATTACCAAATAACCAATTGGTGATGCAAAAAATGAGTTTATTTCTTTTTTTAATATGGCTAACATTTATTTTTTTTCTTTTTTTTACTGCTTACTGCTTACTGCTTACTGCTTACTGCTTACTGCTTACTGCTTACTGCTTACTGCTTACTGCTTACTGCTTACTGCTTACTGCTTACTGCTTACTGCTTACTGCTTACTGCTTACTGCTTACTGCTTACTGCTTACTGCTTACTGCTTACTGCTTACTGCTTACTGCTTACTGCTTACTGCTTACTGCTTACTGCTTACTGCTTACTGCTTACTGCTTACTTCGACTATTTTAGCGTTTCCAACTTATCAACACTCCAAGCTTCTGGTTTAATATTAAATAATGGTTTTACTGTACTCCAAACCGTATTAAATAATTCAGATTTTCTATACTTCTCCAATGCATCTTCAGATTCCCAATAACTATAAGTAAAAAATATACTCGGGTCATTTTTATCTCGATAGAGCTCTAAAAATTTACAACCGTCAAAAGCTCTAATTTTTGTTTTGGTAGCATCAAAATTTTGAAGAAACACTTCAATATTCTCTTTATAAAACCCCAATTTAACTATTCTTACCAGCATACAACTCTTTAAATTAAAAATCTGAAGCTTTCACATTCTGTGGAATTTCAGGCCCTTTTTGAATCACAGGATTTGGAATAAATTTAATGCTAACCGCATCCATTACTCTTAGGCCTAAAAGTGTCGACGCACTTCCCACAGTTGCACTATTGCTTTTATAAACGGCAATTTCTAAAAAATCACCAGAGTTGAAAACTACAAGTTTTCGGCCTTCATCATTTCGCTTGTTTTCTGGAATTTCAAAGTTTACAATGTCGCTATATTTATTGTGTATTTTTTTGAAGGTATAATGTCGTGCCGAAATCTCAAAATTTCGCCCCTTTTGTAAAGTTTCAAAAAAGCTACGTTTAATATTCGTTACTACATTTCCGTAATTATCAATATAAATAACACTCCCTATTATTTGAGTTTTATCATCATTTACGTAAGGGACTATATTTTTAATAGGTTTTATTTCAGAAATAGGCTTCCCAATAACTTCTAAAGTACCTCCGCGTGCAATATGGCAAGCTACTTTTACAAACACATCTAAAACAGGAAAACTAGATTGTATTTTATCATGTATATTAATTTCAAAAATCTTTTCGGGGGCAATTTCAGAGCAAATCATGCTCATTATGCCATTATTAGCACAAATAAAATAATGATCGTCTAGTTTAATGGCAATATGCTTGTTTTCTGGGTTAATCTCAGAATCAATTCCTATTATGTGTATGGTGCCTTTTGGAAAACTATTGTAAGCATTTTGTATAATGTAAGCTGCTTCTGGAATATTAAAAGGCGAAACACAATGTGAGATATCAACAATTTTAACATCCGGAAGTTCACTTAAGATAGCGCCTTTGGTTGCGCCAGCAAAGTAATCTTTTTCACCAAAATCGGTTGTTAATGTTATGATTGCCATAGGCAAAATTGTTAATATGTTTTTAATGTTAACTTACTCAAAATTATGTATTTTTGAGTTTCACATGTATGTGATACAAACCTACATAAATTTTTGTTTTTGTTTTTATATTTTAAATGAAAATGTAAGTAAGTTTTCAACTATAATGCTTAAAAATCATTAAACTAATAACACGCTTTTGAACGAAATTATTATCGAACTAGAAGAAATATCTCCGAAAGAATTTTTTGGAGCTCAAAATGCTAACATTGTACTTCTTAAAAAATACTTCCCAAAATTAAAGATTGTAGCACGAGGTAACAAAATTAAAGCCTTTGGTGATGAGGAATTACTAGATGAATTTGATCGCAGAATATCCATGCTTTTAAAACATTTTGCAAAGTATAATAAGTTAGACGAAAATGCAATAGAACGCGTATTAACAAGCCAGAGTAGTGATGATTACACAACATCAAAACAAAGTGGAGAAGTTATTGTGCATGGCGTAGGTGGCAAGCTTATAAAAGCGCAAACAGCAAACCAACGTAAAATGGTAGAGCTTATGCGTAAAAATGATATGGTTTTTGCTATTGGACCAGCCGGAACAGGTAAAACTTATACCGGTGTAGCTTTAGCAGTTCAAGCACTAAAAAATAAGGAAGTAAAGCGTATTATTTTAACGCGACCAGCTGTAGAAGCAGGGGAGAATCTAGGATTTTTACCGGGCGATTTAAAAGAAAAACTAGACCCATACATGCAACCACTTTATGATGCTTTACGTGATATGATTGCGCCAGAAAAACTAGCAAGTTATATAGAAAAAGGTACCATACAAATTGCACCATTGGCTTTTATGCGCGGACGAACTTTAGATAATGCATTTGTAATTCTTGACGAAGGCCAAAATACCACGCATGCCCAAATGAAAATGTTTTTAACCCGTATGGGCAAGCATGCTAAATTTCTATTAACTGGCGACCCTGGTCAAATAGATTTGCCGCGTCGTACCATTTCTGGACTAAAAGAAGCGTTACTTATTTTAAAAAATGTAGAAGGCGTAGGCATGATATTTCTTGACGATAAAGACGTTATTCGCCATAAACTCGTTAAAAAAGTAATTGCTGCATATAAAGACATAGAAAATAGAGATTAATTTTTTTTGGGAGCTATTTCCCGCTTTCGGCAGTCGCTTTTTTGTGTTGCATAGGTGCAACAACACAAAAAGAGCTTCAACAAAGCCTCAATCAGGGCTAGGGCATAGTAACACAAAACAAACCAAACAATAAAAAAGGCCAACAGCTAAAAGCCTGAGGCCAAAAGCAAGTATAATGAGTAACACAATAATCGATACCAATTTTAACTTTCCAGGGCAAAAAAGTCTTTATAAGGGTAAAGTAAGAGCAGTTTATAATATCAACGACAAAGAATTAGTAATGGTAGCAACCGATAGGCTTTCGGCTTTTGATGTGGTCATGCCAAAAGGTATCCCTTACAAAGGTCAGATATTAAACCAGATTGCTACCAAAATGATGGCAGCAACCGAAGATTTAGTACCAAATTGGTTAACCGCAACACCAGATCCTAACGTCGCAGTTGGGCATTTATGCGAGCCTTTTAAAGTTGAAATGGTAATTCGTGGTTATATGTCTGGACATGCAGCACGTGAGTATAAATTAGGTAAACGAATGCTTTGTGGTGTGCCAATGCCAGAAGGTATGAAAGAAAACGATGCATTTCCAGAGCCCATTATAACGCCTGCTACTAAAGCCGAAATGGGAGATCATGATGAAGATATTTCTCGTGAAGACATTTTAGCAAAAGGCATTGTTTCAGAAGCAGATTATATCGTTCTGGAAGATTATACACGAAAATTATTTCAACGTGGTTCAGAAATTGCGGCTTCTCGTGGTTTAATTTTGGTCGATACCAAATACGAATTCGGTAAAACTAAAGAAGGAAAAATTGTTTTAATCGACGAGATTCACACACCAGATTCTTCACGTTACTTTTATGCCGATGGCTACCAAGAGCGTCAAGATAATGGCGAAGCCCAAAAGCAACTATCAAAAGAGTTTGTTCGCCAATGGTTAATTGCAAATAACTTTCAAGGTTTAGAAGGGCAAACTGTACCTTTTATGAGCGACGAGTATATTCAATCTGTTAGTGAGCGTTACATAGAGCTTTACGAGAATATTACAGGAGAAACCTTTGTAAAGGCTGATGTTAGTAATATTCAAGAGCGTATTGAGGCAAATGTATTGGCGTATTTGAAGTAGGGTGTTTAATTGGTAACTATCTTTTTAATGTAAAATGGCCTAGCTTTTCAAATCCAGATTCTGTCCTGAACATAAACCAATAGTCAGAAGATGGAAGTTGGTTGCCATTATAAGTTCCATTCCAGCCTTCAATTGAATTTGGTACAAAAGAGGTTATTTCTTTTCCGTATCTATTAAAAATAGTAACGGTTGATTCTCTTCTTACTTTTTCAGATACCCCTTCAATGTTCCAAAAATCATTTACACCGTCATTGTTAGGGGTAACAAATTTAGGAAAGAAGATATTTGATAAAGATTCATTGTTTAAAATACAATCTATGTTCAAATAAAAATTTGAGATTGTATAACAGTTATTGTTGTCTGTTACTTTAATAAAAATTTCTTCAATTGGTTGTTCTAAGTAACGTGTCTCAGATATTTGGTTCTCATTGTTTTCAGCATCTTCATAACTTAAATAATAGCCTAGTTCTAAATTAGTTTTTTCACTTAATATCATTTCGTCCACAATGTCGCTTAAGTTAAAATAGCCTTTGTTTTGTTTGTCAAAATAACAAGATTCCAGGAAGTTTGGTGATTGGAAATTAGAGAAGGGGAGTAAATTAGGTGTTTCATTATTTATAACGTGAAAACCATAAATAGAACTGCAGCCACCATCTAAATTCTCTACATTCACATAAAGAGTTTCAATTTGTTTTGTGCTTTGATATATCATTGGAAGTTGTGGACTGGTATCGCCATTTTCTGGGTTTTTGTCGTAGTAAGTGAAAGATAAATTCTGATTAGAATCTATCTGCATTTGAGTTGAAACTTGCGATAAGTCAAAAACATTGTACGTGCTATCATAACATTTTTCTAAATCTAATGGTAAATCAATCTTAGGGTATTGTGGAATATTAATCTTTATATTAAATATATCATATGTTTTAGTTAGTGAATTCTCAATCCTTACATAAATAGTTTGTCCACCTTGTACAGTATTTGTCCAATCTCCGTTTATAGCTTTTAAACCTTTTTCTGCATCATTTAACGTAAGATGTGTTGAAGTCTTAAATACAACCGCTTCGTGCAAACCTGCAGCGCCATACCACTCATCATTTGGATTAGGGTTTTGTATAATGTCTTTGAAGGTGAAATTTGATAAATCTATTTCAAATAATTTATTTGGGGTTACTCCATAAAGCTTACCTAACTCTGATGCTAAGCCATACGTTTCATTTGGTAGTTGACCTAAATCTATATGAGAAATATAATCTCGATTTTGGTTTATAGTTACCTCATATAGTCTATAATTATCTCTTGCTAATCGCCAAGAAATATACATTTTGTCTTTTAGTATAACAAAATCGCCTCCAGAGGCTCCAGTTATAAAATCGTGCCAAAACACACTACTAAATACCCCAGTTGGAGAAATATTTATTCTTAACACATATGATTCCGTTCCTAAGCCAAGGTATAAATTGTCTAAATCATCAAAAGAGAGTGCATTACTTTGAAAATAGGAGTAATTATAGCGAAATAAATCACAGTCGTTTTCTAAAGAATATATTGTTCCTGCACATAAAAATATTTGTTGATTTGAATCTACTGCTATGTCTGTAAAACCACTAGAATATTCATTAAATTCACATGACGTTGAAATATTAGGGTTGTTAGATGGTGAATTGACAGAAAGTACTTTTCCTGTTGAAGTTGAGATTAATATTTGTTCTAAAAAATAATCATTTTCTGTTCCAACAGTTTGAAGTGCATATTCTTCAAGCTCCTCAATATTAAAAGTAGCATAGCCATCATCATTACAAAAAGAAATTTCTAAATTTTGAGAACATACCGTATTTGTTGTTACAAATGTGATGATGATTAGAGAAAATAAATAAACAATTTGTGATTTTTTTAAGCCTTTTATCATGCGCATGCTTTAAAATTCCTTTTTTAGGTAGTTTACTTAAATCTTGAGATTTTTACTATTCAAATTAACAGCCTAAAATAAACATTTACAACTTAATAGTAAAAATAATGAATTGATAAAGAAAAGCGACCTTGTTTTAAACAAGATCGCTTTTTTTTGTGTTTATGAAAATAAATCATAAAACTGAGATTGAAATTCAAAAGTAATTCATCATAGAAGTATAATTTTAAGCTTTTACTTTACTATAATATTTTTTCCGGAGCCAAAACGAAACACGAACTAATAAAATTAGTGCAGGCACTTCTACTAAAGGCCCAATTACTCCTGTAAATGCTTGTCCAGAATTTAACCCAAAAACAGCAATAGCAACCGCAATAGCTAATTCAAAATTGTTTCCTGCAGCTGTAAATGCGACAGCCGTTGTTTTGTCATATTCTGCTCCCATAGCCTTAGTGAAGAAAAAACCAATAATAAACATTAAACAAAAATATATAAGTAAGGGAACAGCAATAATTAAAACATCCATTGGTATTTCTACAATCAACTCGCCTTTTAGCGAGAACATAACAAAAATGGTGAACAAAAGTGAAATTAAGGTTAATGGCGAAATTGTTGGAATAAAGATGTTAGTATACCATGCTTCTCCTTTTAATTTTACTAAAATAAGGCGGCTTAAAATCCCCATAACAAATGGAATTCCTAAATAAATGGCTACACTTTCTGCAATGGTTCCAATAGAAATATCAACTATAGCACCTTCAAATCCAAAATAGGGAGGAAGTACAGTTATAAAAAGCCAAGCATAAAAACTATATGTGAAAACTTGAAAAACACTATTTAGTGCTACCAAGCCAGCTCCGTATTCACTACTGCCTTCTGCTAAATCGTTCCAGACTAAAACCATGGCAATGCAACGCGCTAAACCTATTAAAATAAGCCCAACCATGTATTCAGGATAATCTCGTAAAAATGTAATTGCCAAAACAAACATTAAAACGGGACCAATTATCCAGTTTAGAATTAGCGAAATTGAAAGGATTTTTGTGTTTCTAAAAACTTTTGGTAGCAGCGAATAATCAACTTTAGCCAAAGGCGGATACATCATTAAAATTAAACCAATGGCTATTGGGATATTGGTAGTTCCACTATTAAATGAGTTTATAATATTAGGAAGTTCAGGTATAAAATAACCAAGACCAACGCCAATTGCCATGGCTGTAAATATCCATAAAGTCAGATTTCTGTCAAGAAACCCTAATTTTTTTTGAGCCATTTTTAAGAGTTTATTTGAGAAAAAACGTAAAACAAATCAGTTGCAATTTGTAGACTTCTTTCGTTATATTTTTCAGCTTGCTGTGGTGTGTTGTCAAACGCTTTTGGGTCTTCAAAAGTAATTGGAATTCGCTTTTCTGCTCCTAAAACAAATGGACAAGCTTCATTTGCAGAATCACAAGTCATAATGGCTGCAAATTCAGATTTCGGATTAAAATCATCATCTAGTTTTTTTGAAAACCCAATTATTGGGTGTGCATTATCTGCATATTTAATACTGTACACAGGATTGTTTCCTTCAGAGATTGTTTTGATTTTAAAACCAGAATTTTCCAAAGTTTTGGCTGCCATTGGGAAAAGTGCCGTAGCTTCAGTTCCTCCTGAATAACAAAACACGTTTTTAATATTAAAATAGCGTGCTAATGTTTGTGCCCAAACCTGGGATAAGTGGCTTCTTCTCGAATTGTGAGTGCAAATAAAGTTGATTCTAATGTCTTCTTTATTAGATACTTTTAATTGGATGAAGTCTGCTAATGGTTGTAAAACAGTTTTACGATTTTCCGAAATAGTTTCAGGGTTTAACCCTTTAATTATTGTTTCTATTTCAGTAAATAAAGTTGATTGGGTTGTTGTCATTATCTTTTTTTTTATGTTTTAGCAACAGTTTCCGTCAGGCGTGCAACAAGGTTCATCATTTAAATCGGACATCCTTACTTTTGGTTTTTCTGCTGGAATTCCACAGTTATCTTTTGCTAAACAATCTGTTTGCTTAGAAGTTAATAAGAAGTTTTTGCCATCAAAATCTAATCCGAATTTTCCAATCGTGTCTGCTTGATATTCAACTTCAACCTCTAAATCTTCAATACCTAAAACTTTTTCTGAAAGTTAAATAATATTCAAAAGTTTTTCAGGGTGTAATCTGTGGTCATAGTCATTTGCATTCCATAGTTGAAAGTTTACAACGTCTTCGGTTCTTACAGTTCCGCCGCAATCAATAAAATGCTTTGTTATTTTTCCAACTTCGGTAACGTGAAAGTGGTTTGGTACTAATTCTCCGTTAGGTAATTGAAAACCTATAGTTTCCAATTCTCCTAGAACTACTTTTACTTGTGATAGTTTCATTGTTTTATTTGTTTATTGCAATTATGCGATTAATAGGTTTAATTTTTTTTAACAACACTCTTTTTTAGATATATCTTGATCTAGAAATTGTAGCATTACATGTTTCATATTTGCCCAATTTTCGGTGTTAATACAATAGCAAACGCTAGTGCCTTCAACATTTCCTTTTATTAAGCCTAATTGTTTAAGTTCTTTTAAATGTTGAGAAATAGTAGGCTGGGCCAATCCAATTTCGTTTACTAAATCACCACAAACACAAGCATTAATTTTAAATAAGTGTTGTAAAATAGAAACTCTTGCAGGATGCCCAAAAGCTTTTGCAAAAAGTGCTATTTCATTTTGTTGGTCGGTAAACATTTCAGTTTTAACTAATCCCATGTCATTGTTATTTGTTCATTGCAATATTACGATTAATATATTAATTCTCATTATATTTTTGAAATTTTGTTGAAAAGTAAAAATTCATATCTGTGGCTTTTTTGTCTAATAGCCTAGTCTTCTAAAACGTGTTTTTCTAAAATGAAACAAACAAACTCACCTTCAAAGACTAATTCATGTTTTTGATTATTTACAGTTACAGATACCATAACTTTTTTTTCATTTGAAGGTTCCCCAATAGTTGCAACTGCCGTTAATTCGTCATTTAAAACAATAGGTTTTAAGAACTTTGTAGTTGCTTTTCCTAAAACAACAGTTGGTTTATTTATAGCAACCATGGCAGCATAATCTGCTAGCCCAAAAACAAAACCACCGTGTGAAAGGTTGTAAGCATCAACAATCATGTCTTTAGTTATTGTTAGTTTAACCGTAGCACAGTCGTTTCCAATAGATGATACAGAGCCAATTAAATTTTTTGAAGCCAGAAGGTGTGTGTTTTGCTTTTTATTATTCATGTTAGTTTTTCTTAATTATTTTAGATTTTGTAATTTTTTTTAAAATACATACGGAATTATTCTTTTCGATTTCTGAGAATAAGACTCATATTCTTTATAGGTTTTTTTTAATGAAATTTCTTCAAAAATCATTCTTGCATATGTACTTCCAATAATTAAAAGAACGCCAATACATGTATCAATAGCTGGAAAGGCAATCAAGGAAGCTATAAAGAAATATATAATTGATGCGTAAATTGGATGACGAAGTAATTTATATGGTCCATGAGTAATAAGTTTTCCTTTTGTTGAATTTGCAGATGCGTGGAAACTTCTCATTCCAAAAGTGATTCTTGCCCAAATCATAATTAAAATAGCACAAACATGAATCGTTATAGCAATAGGGTTATTTGATATTATTAAATGTTTCTTCACTAAAAAAAAGAACCCAACCAAGGTAATAGCAAAAGCAATCAAAGACGCTTTTTTTATTGTTTTTTCACTAAATTTTAAACTGCTGTTTTTCATTTTAATTTAAGTGTTTGCCTATCTATAGCATGGAAGTATCCCTTAATGACTGATATAGTAAAAATTGAAATATGCTCAGTCTACCCAATATAATTTCAAATTTTAAAACGGAATAAACAGTAATTGCTACCGATAATTAAAAGAATACCTAAAGGGAAAATGAGTGGTAAATAATTTGATTTTATAAAACATCAATCAACTCTAAAGGATGGTCAATTATTAAATTAGCACCATTAGCAATTAATTCTTGCTTTGTTCTAAAACCCCAAGACACCCCAACAGCAAGCATATTGGCATTATTTGCCGTTTGCATATCAATGTCTGTATCACCTACGTAAATAATATCTTCTGGTTTTATACCTAAGTTTTTGCTTATTTCTATAGCTTTAATAGGGTTTGGTTTTTTATGAGCTTCAATAGTTAAGCCATCTACAGACTTAAAATAATTTGGTAATAATGTTAAGACCACTTCTTTTGCAAATGCATCTTCTTTATTTGATAAAACACAAAGGTTTAATTTAAGTGACTTTAAGTTGTCAAGCAATTCTATTATACCATCATAAGGTTTTGTTTTGTTGGTGCAATTACTGCTATAAATATCCATCATTGCAGCAAAACTTCTTTTTATTTGTTGCTCATCGCGACTAGCTTGAGGTAAGGCTCTAGAAACCAAGCTTTTTATGCCACTACCAATAAAATCAAGATATGCTTCATAATTATGTGTCGGGTAATCATAACTGTTAAGAACCGAATTCATGGCATCTGCTATGTCTTCAATGGAGTTTACAAGTGTACCGTCTAAATCGAAAATTACTGCTTTATAGCTCATGTTTTTTAATTTAATTTTGGATTGCTTTATACTTCAAAATTAATTATATAAGGTGTTTTAAAACCTTACTTTTATCATGTTTTTAAATTTTTAAAGTAGATTTATAAATTATTTTGTTTTACAACATTTGAATTAAGACTTGCATCATCGTTGTCCTGAAAATTGCATGGCTTCCCCTTTACCAAAACCATAGCTAATGCCAAAGGTTACAAAGCGCCCGCGCTGTCTGCTATTAAATAAATATCCGCCATTTTCTCTAAAGGTTGTTGTTTGGTTTATTCTAGAAGCAAAAACATCGCGAATACTTAAGTTTAAAATAACTTTACCTTTAAGTATCTTTTTTCTTAACCCAAGGTCTGCAAAAAGGTTATCTTCAATTTTGCTTTGAATGGTTTTGTACTTGGATTGAAAATCACCAGATAATTCTAAATCAAAATCTGCTGGAAGTTTAAACTTTGTGGTTAAACTAGCTGACCATTGGTTGCCTTTAAAATCGAAATTGTTGTCTTCAAAAACACCTTTTCTGCTGAAATAATTGATATTGAAATCACCATTAAAAGAAAACCAATTTGTTGGCGCATATTTTCCATTAGCTTCAAAACCTGTGGTTGAATTGGTTCCTACATTTTCTGGAGTTATTGTTGAAATTTTTGTTGCTTCATTGTAAGTTGTAATTCGCTCAACAACATCAATGGTATATCGGTTATATAAACTAAAATTTAATGAGGCTTTACCTAATTTATTTATACTTGTAATCTCATAAGAGTCTGTATACTCAGGCTGTAAATCAGGATTTCCTTCATATATAACAAAGTTATTTCGGATGTTTGAAAACGGATTTAAATCTCTCAAACCAGGTCGTCGAATACGTTTAGAGTAGCCCGCCTGAATAGAAAAATTATCGTTTATTTTATAAGAGGAATGAATACTAGGAAATAGGTTAGTATAATCATTACTATTACTTTCGTTTTTATTTTGAAGTAAGGTGCTAAGGTTGGTATGTTCTAATCTAAACCCGAGTTTAAGTCCCCAAATAGCACCTTCGTAGGCGGCTGTGGTATAGATGCCTAAAACGTTTTGTTCAAAATCAAAAACATCGGTTAAATCGATGTTATTAACCCATACGTCGTCTTCTAAATTACTAACTGCAAAATCGTTAGAGACATTGTTTATTACGTATTGCGAACCTGTTTCAATTGTATATTTTTCTAAAAAAGGATGTGTGTAATCTAATTTAAAGGTATAATCAGATAAGGTGTAATCTGTACGTGTTTTTTGCTGAAAATCTTCATACTTGCTACCAAGAATGATAGTGTTTTCAAAATCTGAAAATTGGTCTTTTCTAAAAGAGTTCCCTAAAGCACTAAACAGCAAACTTTGATCTGCATGTCGTTTAAAACTCTTTTTGTACTGTAATTCGTAGCGTAATTTTGGGTTGTCTGCTTCTGTTAATTCATTTCGTAACCAACTATCGGTTATGGTATTAGTAGCGTCAGCTTCATTGAAACTGGTTTTAGAATTTTGATCTTCAATTTCGTAAGCATACGAGCCAGATAGTGTTACCACGTTAAGGTCGTTAATATGATAATCGGTACCAATTAATATATTTCCGAATTTTTCATTAAAATCACCATTGCCCGAACTACTTAAGGTTGTGTTATCTGTTAAATCTAGATTAATAGATTTATTCTCATTAGGAAAAGTACGTAGACCAAATCCTAATTGACTAAACAAATTGAATTTTTCGGTGCGTTTGTTTAGACTCAACCCAAAACTATTGCTGTTTGGAATGCCAAAGTTTAGAGTTGCTGATCCATTTATGCCTCGTTTTTCAGATTTTTTAATAATAATATTGATGATCCCAGAAGTACCTTCGGCATCGTATTTTGCAGATGGGTTGGTTATGACTTCTATTTTTTCAATCATATCAGCAGTTATACTGCCTAAAGCATTGCCATCTGCACTTGCAAGCACAGAAGGTTTTCCGTTAATAAGAATTTGAACACCTTGGCTACCTCTCAAGCTAATTTCGCCTTCTATGTTTACATTAACAGACGGAATATTATTTAGTACTTCTAAAGAGCTTGCGCCAGTAGAGCTTAAGTCTAAACCTACATTAAAAACGCGTTTATCGAGCTTGAATTCTGTTTGAGATTTTTCAGCGCGCACTACAATTTCATCTAAAGCTTGGTTGTCTTCTGTTAAGGCTATTGTTTTTAAATCGATAATATTTTTTATAATTTCAAAATCCTTAAAAGTTTTGGTCTCAAAACCCATAAAACTAATTTCAATATAGAAATTGGTCTCGCTAGTTTTAAGCGTGAATAAACCCTCTGGAGATGTTATGGTTCCTGTTAGAGGTTTTTTTGAAATGTTATTAATTAAAGATACTGTGGCGTACTCAATAGGGAGTTGGTTATTGCTTTCTATAACTTTTCCTTTAATAAGAACTTGTGCGTTCTGCCCGTATATACTATGTAATCCAAATAATAATAGTATTGGTAATAAAACTAAAATTTTACGATTAAGCATAAGTCATTTATAAATTTGAACTGTGTTGCAAATATATAGCTTATTGCCTAAGTTATTTTTCTTTTTAATTACTTTGGCTAGAGGGTTGAAGTTTAAACATAAACCTAACCAATGGGACAAATCATCGCCATATTTTTTATAGGTATGTATACCACAAGGCATTTTATTTTCAACTTAAAAACATAAACCGTCTATCATTTTAAGCTCTGTAAAAGTGGTTCGTTTTTCTTTTAGTTGCTTCCTAATTTTATCGGCAAAATATTCATGATAAGTCATGGTAGTATGTTTTTAGTTTGTCATAAGTTTTCCGAATTAAATTATAAACAAATGCATTTGTTTTTGCGTAATGGAAGGATATAAAACAAACAACAACCATAAATAATACAGCACCAAAAATTGCGGTTTCTGGTTCTAAAGATTTATTTAGAAAGCGTTTTAATCCGTAACCTGTAAAGCTTCCATAAAGCAATACAAAGTGAATAACGTAAATGGATAATGTTTTTTCACCAATTCGTGCTATAATGGATTGATTTAAGAAGTGTTCTAAAGCATAAAACGCCCCAAACAAAATAAGCACATTGCCTAATCTTGTAAATAGGTAATTGTAATCGGCACTCATTTTAAATAATTCAACATGAGTTATGAAACTTAATTTTGTTAGAAATAATGATGAGAAATGAATAAGAAAACCTCCAACTAGAAAAAAAGTAATGATGGTTACTAGTTTAAAACGCTTGCGCTGCACATGTCTAAAAAATACAGTAGAAATAAATGCACCAAAAGCGGAATAACCAAACCAAGGTAAAATAGTAAATACAGAGCCGTTTACTGTTGTTATATAATTTGAAATGAATTTGGGAATAGTTTCTAAAGTTATGTTTCTATAAAGTGGTTCGGTAAGAAAACAAATGCATCCAATTGAAAAAAGAACTACTGAAAAAATATAACTATGTTTTTTGAAAACACTATGTAGTCCAATCAAGAAAATTAAAGATAGTCCAATGCATTGTAAAACATCAACTATGAGAAAATAAGGATCGAAATCTCCATATAGCCAACTAAAAACATTAATACGTAAACTATAACCAATTGCTAGTAATAACAGGCCTCTAAATAGTCCTTTTTTTATTCTAGGTTTGTCATTGCCTTTAGCGTAGGCGCGTAATAGTAAATAAGTAAATACTAAACCAGAAATAGTAAAAAAAGTAGGGGCGGTAATACCTCTAAAATACGACCAAATATTATAAATTGTATTTGAATGATCTCTATAAATAGGCGCTAATAAAGTATCTATAAAATGGCCTTGAAGCATCATTAAAATAGCAAATGCTCTTACTGCATCTATAAAGTACAAGCGGTTTGATTGCGCCATAGGTTGGTTTGTCAAGTATAAATATACTTTTAAATATTTTAAACATAATTGTAAAGTGATATATTTATAGAATCATATAAAAAAATATGGAACAACTTATTAAATCGTTTTCAGATTATGCTTGGGGGTTACCTCTGGTTATTATGCTTATTGGAGGAGGGTTATACCTTTTGTTTTTATCTAAATTTTTACCTTTTCGATATATAAGGCATGCCGTTCAAATATTAAGAGGGAAGTATGATGACCCTAATGATCCCGGACAAATTTCACACTTTAAGGCGTTAACAACAGCTTTGTCTTCTACCATTGGCATGGGAAATATTGCTGGAGTTGCCGTGGCTATTTCTGTTGGCGGTCCGGGTGCAATGTTTTGGATGTGGGTTAGTGCTATAGTGGGTATGTCCACAAAGTTTTTCACGTCTACATTAGCTATTATGTATCGAGGTAAAGATAGTGCGGGAGAATTACAAGGCGGCCCCATGTATTTTATAATAGAAGGGTTAGGTAAATCGTGGAAACCATTAGCAATTATGTTTAGTCTTTTTGGGATGATTGGCGCTTTGCCTGTTGTAAATGTAAACCAGTTAACTCAGGCTATTAACGATATTATATTAATACCAAACGGTGTAGAAGTGGGATTAAAATCGAATCTAATTTTAGCATTCGTATTGGTTTCTTTAACTTCTGTAATTATTCTTGGAGGATTAAAACGGATTAGTAATGCCGCATCTAAAATGGTGCCTTCTATGGTATTGTTGTATTTTGTTTTGGTGCTGTTTATTTTAATTTCTAATTATGAAATGGTGCCTAAATATTTTATTATGATTTTTACAGATGCTTTTTCTGCAGATTATTATAAAGGTGATGCTTTTATGGGCGGTGTTTTAGGCGCTTTAATTCTTTTAGGAATTCGTCGTGGTGCGTTTTCAAACGAAGCTGGTATTGGTACAGCACCAATGGCACATGGCGCAGCAAAAACAGATGAGCCAATTCGTGAAGGTTTGGTGGCGATGTTAGGGCCGGCTATAGATACTCTAATTGTGTGTACATTAACCGCATTGGCTATTTTAGTTACAGGTGTTTGGGAAACAACCTCTAATAATGGGGTGAGTTTAACGGCTTCTGCATTTAGTCATGCTATGCCAGTTTATGGTAAGTATTTGCTAATGGTTTGTGTTACTATTTTTAGTGTTTCATCTTTGTTTTCTTATTCATATTACGGATCAAAATGCTTATCGTTTTTAATTGGTGCAGATAAAAAACACTATTATAATTACATTTATATTCTCAGTATAATAATTGCGGCAACAACACCTTTTAGTGCCATGCTAAACTTAATTGATGGTGTTTTTGCATTAATGGCTATTCCAACCATGTTAGCTACATTAATGTTAGCTCCCAAAGTGATTAAAGAAGCTAAAAAATATCTAAAAACAATAAAATCTTCTTAATAATTATTAATTAATCCTGCTAAATTGGTATATTTATGCTAAATAAATATATATGGTAATAGATTTATGCCCAAATTGTGGTTCAGATCATTATGTGAAGAGCGGAATAGTTAAAGATAGACAGCGTTACAAGTGTAAAAAATGTAATTATTTTTTTACGGTTAATAAAATAGGGAAGCAAATAGATGATTACTATGTTAATAAGTCATTGCAACTCTATTTGGAAGGATTGTCATATCGTGAAATAGAACGTATTCTAGGGGTTTCCCATGTTAGTATTATGAATTGGGTTAAAAAGTATAATATAAAGCGCCCTTATAATTCTAATTACCATCCAACTTATAAAATTTTAAGCGCTGTAGAGTTGGGTGAATATTTTCAAGACTCAAATAATATTAAAGGGGCAGGAGTTGTTGTAACAGAGCTTGGGGATAAGTTTATGCTAATTAAATGGGAGCGTTTTAAGGAATAGATATATTAATTTAACGAATATATATACTGATTTTCATTTAAACCATTCTTTTTCAGAGTTTAGCGGTGCACATAAAACCAATAACTAACTAACTAAACTCTAAATTTTATGAAAAAACTGTATTTAATACTTTTTTGTTCCGTTTTTTTTGGCTTACAAAACATGTATTCACAAGGCTCTCCAGATTATAATGGGGGACTAAAAGTGAAATTTAATGAAGATGGGTCTAAATATCTTCGAGTCATATCTTGGGCTCAAGTACAAGCAAATTATAACACAGACGAAACTTTTGATGCTAATGGAAACGAGAACAGTAAGTTAGATTTCAACTTACGACGCGCTCGTGTTTTAATGTTTTCTCAAATTAATGATAAGTTTCTAATCCTTACTCACTTTGGTTTAAATAGTTTGAATAGTGGTACTTTAAGTCCTACGGGGAAAGGTACAGGCTCACAATTATTTTTTCATGATGTTTGGGGACAATATAAATTAGGTAAAGATCACGCCATAGGTGGTGGTTTACATTATTTTAATGGTATTTCTCGATTAAACAATCAGAGTACTTTAAACATGATGACCTTAGATAATAATCGTCAATCATGGTCTACTATTGGTCTTTCTGATCAATTTGCAAGGCATATTGGTGTTTTTGCTAAAGGTAAATTTGGAAAACTTCAATACCGAGTAGCAATTAATGATGCTATAACAAATGGATTAGATGCTAGCACACCGGTTGCTGGAGGTGCTGCTGTTTATGGTGGTAAGCGATTACTAGGTTCAAAAGATGCTGGTAAAGCTTATGCAGGATATTTTGAATTCAACTTAATGGATCAAGAGTCTAATTTTTTACCATTCAAAGTAGGTACGTATCTAGGAGGAAAAAAGGTATTTAATATAGGAGCTGGTTTCTTCTTGCATCCTAATGGGTCTGTTATTGCAGATGGGGCTGGAAATCTTTCAGGTGAAGATGTTTCCATTTTTGCTATTGATGCTTTTTATGATACACCTCTAGGAGATGATGGAAGCGCTATTACAGCATATGCTACATTTCAATCTAACGACTACGGAAAAGATTATTTGTTTAGTGCATACGGAACAGGTAGTATGATGTATACTCACGTGGGTTATGTAATTGCTGGAGATAAAACTAAAGCAAGGTATCAGCCATATGTTTCTTATGGTTCTAATAGTTATGATGTTTCAGATGATAATAGAAATATTTTTGGAATTGGAGCTAATGCATATTTCAGCGGCCACCATTCTAAACTTACTTTAGAGTATAAAAATCAAAAATTCGGAAATTCTAAAACAGGTACGGTGTCACTTCAGGCAATGATTTACCTATAAAAGCTAACAATTATGAGTGAAAAACAAAAACATGCAACAGCGTACTGGAAAGAGAATTTAAAATATTTAGTGATTCTGCTTTCTATATGGTTTATCGTTTCTTATGGATGCGGAATTATATTCAAAGATGCCTTAAATGAAATTAGATTGGGAGGCTTTAAATTAGGCTTTTGGTTTGCACAACAAGGTTCAATATATGTATTCGTGATTTTAATTTTCGTATACGTGAGATTAATGAACAAATTAGATAAGAAATACGGTTTCGACGAGTAGCCATTAACTAAAACTTAAAACAAAAAATTATGAGTGTACAAACGTGGACTTGGATATTAGTAGGGCTTACTTTTGCTCTATATTTCGGAATTGCAATTTGGGCCAGAGCAGGCTCAACAAAAGAATTTTATGTTGCTGGTGGAGGCGTTTCTCCATTAGCTAATGGTATGGCAACTGCTGCAGATTGGATGAGTGCCGCCTCCTTTATTAGTATGGCAGGAATTATTTCCTTTTCGGGTTATGATGGTTCTGTTTATCTTATGGGGTGGACTGGTGGATATGTGCTTCTGGCGTTGCTACTGGCACCCTATTTACGTAAGTTTGGTAAGTTTACAGTTCCAGATTTTATTGGAGATAGATATTACTCAAATACCGCTAGAACTGTAGCCGTAATATGTGCGTTAATTGTGTCATTTACTTATGTGGCTGGACAAATGCGTGGTGTAGGTATTGTATTCTCTCAATTCTTGCAAGTAGATATTAACTTAGGAGTTGGTATTGGTATGGCAGTAGTATTAACTTTTGCTTTGTTAGGAGGAATGAAGGGGATTACATATACGCAAGTAGCACAATATTGTGTGTTAATATTTGCATTTATGGTGCCTGCATTTTTCATCTCTATGCAAATGACAGGAAATATCATTCCGCAATTAGGAATGGGAGGAACTGTTGAAGGTGGAGAGTTTTTACTAGACAAATTAGATAAATTGCATACACAACTTGGGTTTAGCGAATATACAAGTGGAAAAAAATCTACTTGGGATGTTTTTGCAATAACGTTAGCTTTAATGACAGGTACAGCAGGATTACCTCATGTAATTGTACGTTTCTTTACTGTGCCAAAAGTGAAAGATGCACGTAAATCTGCAGGTTACGCGTTATTGTTAATTGCAATTCTTTATACAACAGCGCCGGCAATTGCAGTATTTTCTAGAACGAACTTAATTGAAACTGTAAGCGAGCAAAAATATGCTGATATTCCAGAGTGGTTTAAAAACTGGGAAAATACAGGGTTAATTGCTTGGGCAGATAAAAATGGCGATGGAAAAATTCAATATGTAGCAGGTAGTGCTTTATCTAGTAAAAAGCCAGTTTATACCGATGCAAGAGGTGCTCATGGAGAGCGTATGATTTCTAATGCTAATGATGCTAAAAACGAATTATACGTTGATAGAGATATCATGGTATTAGCTAATCCTGAGATTGCTAACCTACCAAACTGGGTAATTGCATTAGTTGCAGCTGGTGGATTAGCAGCAGCTTTATCTACGGCAGCTGGATTACTATTGGTAATTTCTACATCTATTTCTCATGATTTAATTAAAAAGCAATTAAAACCAGACATCTCAGACAAAGGTGAGTTAAATTGGGCAAGAGCAGCGATTTTTGTTGCGATATTAATAGCGGGGTACTTTGGTATTAATCCACCAGGGTTTGTCGCCGCAGTCGTCGCATTAGCCTTTGGGCTTGCAGCTGCGTCTTTCTTTCCAGCTATTATATTAGGAATTTTTGATAAGCGTATGAATAGTCAAGGTGCGATTTCAGGAATGATTGTAGGTATTGTGATTATGTTATTCTACATGATGAAATTTAAACTAAACATGTTTGGTGGTGGTACAAGTGAAAATTGGTGGTTTGGTACATCTCCTGAAGGCTTTGGTACTATTGCTATGTGTGTTAATATTGTAATATCATTAGTAGTTTCGCGCATGACCGCTGCGCCTCCACAAGATGTTCAAGATATGGTTGAAAGTATCAGAATTCCTTCTGGTGCTGGAGAAGCAGGTGAAACACATTAAAATATATTCTTGAATAACCATAATTCAAGTTTATTAGTTAGAAGAAATCAGCACTACTTAAAAAGTAGTGCTGATTTTATTATATTAGTAAAATCTAGTTTGATTAGTGCAAAGTCTATTGCATTCATGTTATATAAAATAAAAATTTTATGAAAAAGCGGCACGAGCAAAAACTAATAGTCTTATCCATAGCCTTGTTTTTGATTTTCAATATTCCTTTTTTGTTAATTTTTAATATTGAGGGAGCCATATTAGGAATTCCAGTATTTTATTTTTCTATTTTTTCTTTTTGGTTATTGTCTATAATTATTTCTTATATCGTTTTAAAACGCCATTATGAATAATTATACGTTAGTTTTTATAATTATAGTTTATTTAGCAGTATTGTTTTTTATTGCTTTTTTGGCTGAGAAAAAGAGACAAAGTAAGTGGGTGAACAATCCCTATGTTTACACGTTGTCTTTAGCGGTATATTGTTCGGCTTGGACATATTATGGTAGTATAGGTATTGCTGCAAATACAGGCGTTAATTTTATTCCTATTTACCTAGGGCCGGTTATAGCAGCACCTTTATGGATATTAATTCTTAGAAAAATAATAAGAATTTCTAAACAACATAAAATTTCATCTATAGCAGATTTTATTTCACTTAGGTATGGTAATAATCGTTTTCTCGGAGCCCTTGTGACTATAATTTGCTTTTTAGGAACTGTGCCATATATTTCGTTACAGCTAAAAGCAGTTTCTGAAACTTTTGAAATTATGACTGATGATACTAGTTATATTTCTACTTCAATTTTAGACGATACTACATTTTATGTTGCTTTAATATTAGCCATTTTTGCAACCTTTTTTGGCACTCAAAAAACAGATGCTTCAGAAAAACATAAAGGTATTATTGCGACTGTAGCATTTGAGTCTGTTTTAAAATTAGTATTCTTTTTAATTATAGGTGCTTATATAACCTTTTATTTATTTGAAGGGACGACAGATATTTATAACCAAATTTCAATAACAGAAAACTTTAGTCAATTAATTACTTTAAAAGGTGTCGAAGATGGTTTTAATTGGTTTTTTATGATCGCTTTATCTTTTATGGCTATATTTTTATTACCAAGACAGTTTCAGGTATCTGTTCTGGAAAACAATCGAGAAAAGCATTTAAAAAAGGCAATTTGGTTGTTTCCATTGTATTTGTTATTGTTTAATCTTTTTGTTGTTTTTATAGCTTGGGCAGGCAAACTCACTTTTGGTAATTCTGTAAATGCAGAGTATTATACATTATTGTTGCCCTTAGAGCAGAATCATTCTTTTCTGGCATCTCTAGTTTTTTTAGGAGGGTTTTCTGCGGTTATTTCAATGGTTATTGTGTCTACTTTAGCGCTATCCACCATGGTTAGTAATAACCTTATTATACCTTATGGGTTCTTGGATAAATTTATTCAGAATCAACCAGATAGAAATGCTAGGTATATCAAAAATATTCGACGTATATCTATTTTTTCAATAATTATTACAGCTTATTTTTTCTATGTTTCTTTTTCTAAAGAGCTCTCTTTATATTCTATTGGTTTAATTTCATTTGTTATTATAGCACAGCTTGCGCCTTCGTTTTTTATTGGTCTGTATTGGAATAGAGGTTCTTCAAAAGCGGCTATAATAGGTGTTATTGTAGGGTTTTTTATTGTGTTTTATACGCTCATCTTACCATTTACATTACAAGCTTACACAGGAACAGACGATTTTATTCAATACGGTCTTAACGGTATAGCAGCTTTAAAACCTTATGCTTTATTTGGTATAGATTTTTTAAGTCCTCCATCGCATGCATTTTTCTGGAGTATGAGTTTTAATATATTATGTTATCTCGCATTTTCTTTAACCTCTAAAGGAAATTATAGAGAACGGAATTATGCCGAAATGTTTGTTGATAGTAGAAATTTTACAAAGTTACAAGACAGCGCTTTGGTTTGGAAAGGAGAAGCTTATGTGGCAGATATAAAAAATGTACTCAATAGATTTCTTGGTGAAAAAAGAGCACAACGTGCGTTAAACTTATTTTTCACAAAATACAAACTACCACAAGACACGCAATTGGCAGATGCTAGACTTATTAATTTTTCTGAAAAATTATTAACTGGAAATATAGGTAGTGCTTCTGCAAAAATATTAATAGCTAGTGTAGTAAAGGAAGAGCAAATAAGTTTAGTTGAGGTATTAAAAATATTGGAAGAATCTAAAGAACATGTAGTAAATAATAAAGTGCTTTTAGAAAAATCTAATGAGCTTTCAAAACTATCATCAAAACTAAGAGACGTCAACCAAGAACTTATAAGTAAAGACAAGCAGAAAGATGAGTTTTTAGATACTGTGGCTCACGAATTAAAAACGCCAATTACGGGCATTCGAGCCGCAACAGAATTATTGATGGATGAAGAGGATGAGATGCCTAAAGATGTAAAGCATCAATTTTTAAAAAATATTCTTCAGGATTCAGATCGTTTAGGAAGACTCATTAATAATATTTTAGATTTTGAAAAACTTGAAACGGGGCATTTAACATTAGATGTGCAATTAAATGATATTCAAAAAACAATAACTAAGGCTATTGCAAGTATGTCTCATATTTCAAATAAAAAAAATATAAAACTTGTAAATAAAAATCCCCATACATTAAAACTATTTTATGATGAGGATAGAATTTTACAAGTCCTTACCAATTTACTGTCTAATGCTATCAAATTTTGTGAAGCTGGTAAAGGAAAAATTGTAGTGGATTTTAAGTTAGGTAACGAGTGTATAAAAGTATCTGTAACAGACAATGGTAAAGGGGTTCCAGAAGAAGATCACGATTATATTTTTGATAAATTTTATCAATCAAAACATCAAAATACCAGAAAACCTCAAGGAAGTGGCTTGGGGCTTGCTATTACTAAGCAAATTATAGAGAAACATCATGGAGAAATTTGGGCAAAAAAAGGTGTAAAAAATGGCGCAACACTTGTTTTTACGCTACCTTTTAAGTAAATTGTAGTCCCAAAAACTATGAAGAAGAAAATTTTAATTGTTGACGATGAGCCAAATATTGTGATGTCGTTAGAGTATGCTTTTAAAAAACAAGATTTTGAAGTGTATATTGCAAGAGATGGAAGTGAGGCCTTAGAGATATTAAAACATCAAATACCTAATGTGATTTTGTTAGATGTTATGATGCCAAATGTAGATGGTTACCAAACGTTAAAACATTTAAAAAATACAGACAGTTTAAAGGAAACTAAAGTCGTTTTTTTAACTGCTAAAAATAAAGCTTCAGATATTGAAAAGGGTTTAAAACTTGGAGCAGATAAATATTTAACCAAACCTTTTTCAGTAAAAAAAATAGTTTCAGAAATATTGGAACTCTTGACTTAGAAATGGTCTTTTAAGTCTTTTTAAATATTGGTTTTGTGTGCAAACTTAACAGTATTTAATTAAAATTTAAAGACATGAAATTTCGTATACCGCCGTTGGCATCAGATATTATTATTAGTATCTATGCTGTATTTACGCTTTATTTAAGGTTTAAGTTTGAGCAAGATACTATTGTAAGTCCTATGAATTCAATTGTTATGGGCGTTTGTTTTGTGCTTATTATTTGGGTGTTTATCAAATTAAAGATACTTAATCCCAATTGGTTTGGCTTGATAAAATCTAAAAAAGCTAAGTCGTGAAATATCAAGATTTTTATAACAAAAGCATAGCTACTCCAGAAGCTTTTTGGAGCGAACAGGCTGAACAAGTATCTTGGTATAATAAACCTAAAAGTATACTTTCAAAAAATGACCTAGGGCATAACCAATGGTTTGAAGATGGAACTATAAACCTTAGTTATTTATGTATTGATAAGCATATAGAAGATGGTTATGGCAGGCAGAATGCCATTATTTATGATTCACCTGTTACAAACTCTAAGGAGATAATAACTTATAATCGATTACATAAGGAGGTTTCAAAATTAGCAGGAGCACTTAAAGAAATTGGTTTAAAAAAAGGGGATACCGCAATTGTTTATATGCCAATGATTCCGCAGGCTATTTATGCCATGTTAGCATGTGCAAGAATAGGTGTTATCCACTCGGTTGTTTTTGGCGGTTTTGCACCTAATGAATTAGCAATTCGGATAGATGATTGTAAACCAAAAGTTATTTTAACAGCCTCAAGTGGTATTGAGATTGATAGGATTATTCCTTATAAACCCTACGTTGATGAGGCTATAAAATTAGCCGAACATAAACCTAGTAGTGTTATAATTTATCAACGTCATTTAGGAGCCGATACGCCTGGGAAGCCTTATGATATAGATTATGTAAAAGCTGTAAGTACCGCAACGCCGGCAGAACCTGTGGTGGTAGAATCTACACATCCGTCATATATTCTATATACATCTGGAACTACAGGAAAACCAAAAGGCATAATTAGAGATTCAGGAGGTTATGCAACGGCACTAAAATTTTCGATGAAATATGTTTATGGTGTCGAGCCTGGCGATGTATTTTGGGCAGCAAGTGATGTAGGTTGGGTTGTAGGGCATAGCTATATAGTTTATGGTCCTTTATTAAACAGAAACACTACGGTGCTTTTTGAAGGCAAGCCAATTAGAACGCCAGATGCTTCTACATTTTGGCGTGTTATTGAAGAGCATAAAGTAAAAGTTATGTTTACTGCTCCTACAGCTATTAGAGCCATTAAAAAAGAAGATCCTAATGGTGAATTTCTTAAGCAATACGATTTATCTCATTTAAAATATCAATTTTTAGCAGGCGAACGCTGCGATGCAGCAACTTTGAAATGGACAGAAGAAATGCTTAAAGTTCCGGTTATAGATCATTGGTGGCAAACAGAAAGCGGTTGGCCTATGTTGGCAAATATGGCTGGTGTTGAATTGGCTAAAGTTAAACCAGGTTCGGCAACATTTCCAGTATGCGGTTATGATATACAAATTATGAGTAAAGAAGGCCATGTTGTGCCTAATGGTACAGAAGGTTTTGTGGTAGTAAAACTACCACTACCTCCGGGAAATTTAAAAAACATTTGGGGCAATCCGGAGCGTTTTGAAGCGGGGTATTTGAATCGTTTCCCTGGTTATTATTTTTCTGGCGATGGCGGTTATAAAGATGAAGATGGCTATGTTTATATTACAGGCCGTGTTGATGATGTAATAAATGTAGCAGGACATAGATTATCGACAGCAGAAATGGAAGAAGTCGTGGCATCACACAGCTCCGTAGCTGAGTGTGCTGTAATAGGTATTAATGACGATTTAAAAGGCCAAATACCTTTAGCTTTAGCTGTAACCAAAACAGATAATAAAATAGCAGAATCTGTTATCCAAACAGAAGTTGTTAAAGATGTTAGAAAAGCCATTGGGCCTGTGGCATCTCTAAAACAGGTAGTTTTAGTGAATAGATTACCAAAAACAAGATCTGGTAAAATTCTTCGTAAATTGTTACGAAGTATTGCAGACCAAGATCAATATAAAATACCATCAACCATAGATGATCCGTTAATAATTAACGAAATAGAAAACGTATTTAAGTCACATAAAGTAGGAAAGCATTAAAACATAAATTAACTAATTATGAGTAATTATCACATTAAACATTTAGAAGAGTATTATCAAGTCTATAGGAAATCTGTTAGAAACCCAGAGGCGTTTTGGGAAGAAATTGCCGAAGAGCATTTTCTTTGGCGAAAGAAGTGGGACAATGTTTTGAGTTGGGATTTTTCCAAACCAGAAGTCAAGTGGTTTGAGGGTGCTCAATTAAATATTACAGAAAACTGTATAGACAGGCATTTAACAACAAGAGGCGAAAAAACGGCCATTTTATTCGAGCCTAACGATCCAAAAGATCCAGCAGAACATATAACGTATAACCAATTACATAAGCGAGTCAATCAATTTGCCAATGTTTTAAAAGCCCAAGGCATTAAAAAAGGAGATAGAGTTTGTATCTATTTACCTATGATTCCAGAATTAGCCATTTCTGTGTTAGCGTGTGCAAGAATAGGAGCCATACATTCTGTCGTTTTTGCAGGGTTTTCATCAACGGCATTATCAACTCGTATAAATGATAGCGATTGTAAAATGGTTATTGCTAGTGATGGCTCGTATAGAGGTTCAAAAACTATAGATTTAAAAGGCATTGTAGACGAAGCATTAGAAAGTTGTCCTGGTGTTGAGTCTGTTTTAGTAGCTAAGCGAATTAAAACAGATATTAATATGGTTTCTGGTCGCGACCATTGGTTGCAACCACTTTTAGATAACGCTTCAGACGAATGTGAAGCCGAAATCATGAATGCCGAAGATCCATTATTTATTCTGTATACTTCTGGGTCTACCGGAAAACCAAAAGGGATGGTGCATACTACTGCTGGTTACATGGTTTATACCGCTTATACCTTTAAAAATGTATTCCAATATAGAGAAAATGATGTGTACTGGTGTACAGCTGATATTGGTTGGATTACAGGGCATAGTTATATCGTTTATGGCCCATTAGTAAATGGAGCAACAACGGTTATGTTCGAAGGCGTACCTAGTTATCCCGATTTTGGTCGATTTTGGGAAATTGTTCAAAAACACAAGGTCAATCAGTTTTATACCGCGCCAACCGCAATTCGTGCACTAGCAAAACAAGGTGCGGAGTTGATAGAAAAATACGATTTGTCATCGCTTAAAGTGTTAGGCTCTGTAGGAGAACCTATTAATGAAGAAGCATGGCATTGGTATAACGATAATGTAGGTAAAAAGAATAGCCCTATTGTAGATACTTGGTGGCAAACCGAAACAGGAGGCATCATGATTTCGCCAATTCCTTATGCAACACCAACAAAACCAACCTATGCAACCTTGCCTTTTATTGGTATTCAGCCAACGTTAATGGATGAAAACGGAAAAGAACTTAAAGGTAATCAAGTAGATGGGCGTTTGTGTATAAAGTTTCCTTGGCCTTCCATGGCAAGAACTATTTGGGGAAATCATCAACGTTATAAAGACACCTATTTTTCGGCCTATGAAAACAAGTATTTCACAGGAGATGGTGCCTTAAGAGATGAGGTTGGCTATTACAGAATCACGGGTAGAGTAGATGATGTTATTATAGTTTCTGGTCATAACTTAGGTACAGCACCAATTGAAGATGCTGTTAACGAGCACCCGGCAGTTGCAGAATCTGCTATTGTTGGATTCCCGCACGATGTTAAAGGAAGTGCGTTATACGGTTACGTAACATTAAAAGACACAGGAGAAAGTAGAGATCAAAATAACCTAAGAAAAGAGATTAATCAAATTATTACAGAACATATTGGACCAATAGCCAAATTAGATAAAATTCAATTTACAAGCGGGTTACCTAAAACACGTTCTGGTAAAATCATGAGACGTATTTTACGAAAAATTGCTCATAAAGACACCAGTAATTTAGGCGATACAAGTACATTATTAAATCCAGAAGTTGTTCAGGATATTATGGATAATGCTTTATAGAATTTGGGCACCTGCCTGCCTGCAGGCAGGTTACCACAAGGGTCGGGCTTTATTCGTGGGCTAATATTTTAAAATTAGGAACTCATGAATATTAATATTTCACGAGTCACTCTCTGCGAGGAGCTCCAACAATCGCTCAATCCCTAATGCGTAAAAAAAAGCAACCTTAATGGTTGCTTTTTTTGTTATTTAAAACCTAAAAGTAGAATATCTTATATCGAAGCTAATATTTAATTTGTTTTAGCTAATTCTTGAATATAGTTATACAGCGTTTTAAGTTTTGGGTCGCTGCAATTAGAATTAATATATTTTTTAATTTGTTGCGAACCTTCTAATCTAAATAAAATGGCTTGCCTAACGGGTTCAATATTATTTTGAGATTTACCTGTTATATAAGCTTTAAAAATATTGTAGAGCACAGTTTTTTTATTGTGTGCAGAAAACGTCTTGTAGGTTCTCAGGTATTTTGTTTCTATAAACGAAACTTGTGGATCGCCAAGAGATGTTTCGCTTACTTTGTAACCTTCACTATTGTATCTACTTTCAAAAGCGTGAATGCTTATTTTAGTAACATTATTTAAATTGCTTCTACAAGTGGTTCCGTAGACATCCATGAAGTCTTCGTAAAACAATTTGAAAAAGTCTTCATAGCGATCAAAAAATGGAAACTCATTAGTTTCTAATTGCGTAATCATATCACTATATGAGTTAATTCTTGGTGCTTCTGCACTATAATATCCAAAATCAGACATATCTAACTCCCAATTATTGTTTTTGTTGGCTTTAATAACACCTTTGGTACCTTCTCTTCTAAAAACAGAGTCTGGAATATCTTCTGGTAATGAAAACTCAAAAGATTCAACGTCAGGACATTCTAAAATAAAATCTTTAATAGCAAGTTTTGCAAGGTTTTCATAATATAATAAACCTGTTGGTTTTCGGTAAGCATAACGTTCTGTGTTATTACTAAATACGGGTTCTATTTTTAATTTTTGAACAGTCTTACAAGGGCCTTCATACTTAACAGCTAAATATGTGTTTAAGTAAGTTCCTGTGTTAAATTTTATTACTAAAGCATCTAATGATTCTCCAAACCCTTCTTTAAGTGTCCAGTTCGAGGCTTTAGACATATTTGCCTGTAAAGTAATCAACTCGTCTTTGCCCGTGGCTTCTGTTCTTGGTAGGTATAATGGTCCAATCTTGATGCGTACAGATTCTAGCTCGTCACATTCTGTTTTTAAACCTTTTACCATTGCATTTAGCATGCTTTTAATAGGTATATCTTCTAGCTTTCTAGTTTTTATAAAGGTTTGTAATAACGGGTTATGTTGGAATAATTGGCTTGTTTCTAACATAATTTGTTGTCCGCAAGTACCTCTGTAAGTAATAAATATATCTTCTTTTGATGGCGAATTGCCTTTACGATTACCAGTTAGAGCAGTAAATTTTTTTGGTGTTCTTTTAGAAGTATTAGACTCAAAACGGGCAACAGCACCATCAGACTTATAGATTCTATATTCGCCATAATCTAATTCCCATATTTTTTGCCCATCTTTTTTATCTTCTTTTAATTTTTGTAATCGCGCTTCCTCTTTTTTCCATTTTTTTGGTTGACTGTAAGGGTTGAATTTGTTTTTTTCTTGAGCAAAACTTATAGTAACAAATAAAGTAATTAGAAAAACGGATAGTAGTCGAGATTGCATGGTTTTGGTTTTAAGGGTTAAATAGCAGAACTAAATTACAACTTTATTAAAAAAAAGCTACAGGTAAGTTTTCTTTTTTTTAGTTATAAATGTTTGTTTTTTAGCACGATATGTGTGCTTTTAAGTAGATAATAACCTTGTAACTTAAAAAAAATGGTAGTCTTACAACAAAAGAGGGACTTTATAATAAACCAATTCTATTATTCGATCGTAATAAATCATCAAGTGTTAACTTGTTGTTCTTTTTCTTTAAAATAGCAATAAGTTTTACTAATAAAACAGCAGTAATATAAGCATCACCAGAGGCTGTGTGTCGGTCATGTTGTGGAATGTTAAACCGGTCTGATAAATGGTCTAAACTAAAATGAAGTTTGGAGGTGTCAAGTTTTGTTTTGTTAAACAAGTGCCCTGTATCTAGTACTTTGTTTTTTAATTTTGGCAAATCTAAACGCGTCAAAGCTTGGTTTATAATAGCCACATCAAAAGCAGCATGGTGAGCAACTAAAACAGCATTTTTAATATGATCTAAAAACTGAATAACAGCCTCTTGCTCACTAAGTTTTTTGTTAACACCTGCTTTAAGCAATCCATGAATTTTAACAGTTTCAGCATTAAACAAGTCTTGTTTTACATAACACTCAAAACTATCAGCTACTTTAATAACACCATTAAAAACAGCAATAGTTCCAATGGAAAGCATGCGATCTTTTTTTATGTCTAATCCGGTTGTTTCAGTATCAAAAACCACAAAACGAATGGTGTCTAAATCTTTATTTTGCTTCGATTTAAAATGTGCGATGTATTGATTCCAAAAGTCTGGGTATGTCTTTTTTTTAAACCAATTCATAATTAAAGAAATTGCGAAAGTTTAAATCTGGTTTGTATAAGGTCTTGAATATCTTTGACTGCTTTGAAGCAGTTTTTTAATTCCAATCTATTCGCTTTACTTAATGATTCTAAATCTATAAAACGCCCAGAATCATTATGCAGTAAACCCTGCTCTGTTCTAAAGCGAAGCAGTTTTTTAAAAGCATTACGGCATGCAAAATAAACATCTTTATTTTGTGGTTCTAGTGCTGCAAGTTTCTCATACCGTGTTATGGTATTGCTCTGTGTTTTAGTGTTTTTAGAAAGTATTAATAAACGTGCTGCATCAACTAGAGGCATCATGGCGCGTGCTTTAATATCAAATTGGTCTTTGTGTTCTCCGTCATGTTCTACTAAAAACTGTCTAAAGAAACTCAATGGAGCTGGATTTTTTAAAGCATTTAATCCTAAGTAATTTAAAAAAATATCTCTAGAATCAATTGACTCAAAAATACTTTTAGCCATCATATCTACTAGATTTGCATCACCATAAACAAATTCAAAATCAAAGAAAATAGTACAGAGCATTAAATTGTCTTGATCTGGTTTGGTAATCCATGCTTTAAACTGCTCATTCCATTGAGAAACAGATAAACACCATTTTGGGTTACTGCCCATCATATCTGCAGGACATAGCTCAAAACCGACTATATTTAAATCATGGTTTATTTTTTTAGCAAGCTCTAAAAAATAGGATTGTGTTTTGGCATATTCACTTTCGCTAACATTGCCAAACACTAATGCATTATCTTGATCTGTGAATAATAACTGCTCTTCGCGCCCTTGACTGCCAATGGCTAACCACGAAAATGTAGTAGGTGGCGGTTCATACATATCAACTATAGCTAAATCAATAATGCGCTGTGTAATGCTTTCGTTTACCAACGCTATTATTTTAGTAGCAAATATGATTGGTATTTGCTGTTTTATGTACCGTTTTAGCACTTGATGTGCCCGTTCGCGTATGTGTTTTAATTCTTCTGCAGTTTTAGCACGTTTTACTTCTTTAATTAAAACCGAAGCATTATTTTCTCGAATAACTACAATATCATGTTCAGATAAAATGCCTTTTAATTCCGAATTTGGAGTGCCATCTTTTGTAATACACAAATGCGTGATTCTATTTTTAATCATTGCAATTTGCGCTTCTGCAACCGTTATGTTTTCAGGATAAGTAATAACTGGCGAAGACATTATTTTTGTAACAGATTCTTCTATAGAAATAAGCCCAGTAGCAATTTTAATTCGTAAATCTTTATCTGTAATAATACCAATTGGCATATTGTTTTTTGCTATAATTATGGAGCCAACGCGTTTGTTGGTCATAATTTGAGCTGCTTCTTTTATACTTGTTTGGGCACTACAGTTTATTGGGTTTTTAGAATAATCTGCAAATTGTTCTTCAAAAAAATCTTGAATATTTTCAGTCTGATTTCTGCGCTGTAAAGGGTTAGATTCAATATAACTTATATTGGCCGCAAAACTCGACATTAAAAAAGCGCTTGCTTCAGCATTAGTAGTTATATAGTCTTCAAATAATTCAGAAGAAATACTATATACAATACTCTCTTCAATAGCCTTTGCACTTAGTTTGTATTCGCCCTTTCTCATAAGGGCGCGTAAGCCAAAAATATCACCTACATCACATTCATCTACTAAGGCCAGAGTTTCTTCTCTAAATAAACCAATTGCCCCATCTTTAACCACATAGAATTGGTTTTCAATTGGTTTTCCAGCAATAAATAAATCAGTTTCTTTTTCTAAATAATGTATATCAACAGCCTTGCAAATTTCAAGCAATTGCACGCTTGTTAACATACTAAAAGGCGGAAATGCCTTCAGAAAATCGTAGATACGCTCCGCAATGGTATTCATACTAGCAATTTAATGAAAAAGCAACTGATTATCTATTAGTTATGCTATTTTTTAGTATCGTATTTTAAATTTTAGTAATGCCTAATTAGATCAATTTAAAATCGAGTAACAATTCACCTTCTACTGAAGCTTGTAAATGGTCGCCTTTTACATTTTGTCCAGCCCCAGAAGCAGGTGTTCCTGTAAAAATTAAATCACCAGGTTCTAGAGTCATATATTTTGAAACAAAAGAAATAATCTCTACAAAATTGTAAATCATATCTGTGGTGTTTCCAGACTGTTTTTCTTCACCATTAATAGTCAAACTAAAGTTAATGTTGTTTAAGTCAGGAAAGTTTGAAACGGGTTTAAAACCATTTGCAGGAGACGCCCCATCAAACCCTTTGGCCAATGCCCAAGGCCCTTTGTTTTCTCTGCTTGCTGTAAGCACATCTTTAGCTGTGTAATCTATACCTACACCAATTTCGCTAATGTAAGAAGCAGCTTCGCTTTCTGGAATATCTTTGCCTTGTTTGCCTATTTTAACAACCAATTCTAATTCATAAATTAATTGTTCTGTAATCTTTGGGAAAACAATGTCTTTATTGTCTGTAACCAAAGTACTTTCAGCCTTTAAGAATATAAGCTGATGCCCTGTTTTTATTCCTGCAATTTCACTTTTATCGTTTACGTAGTTTTTACCTATGCCTATTATTTTCATCTGTTTAGTTTTAAATTTGTTGTCTAAAAATTTACAATTGTTTGAGCTATAAAAATAATAAATTAAATGGGAGTTTTTAATTTTATTAAGCCTTATGTTTATTTGGCTTTAAACATTTTTTTATATATTCGAATCTACCTTTAAAATTTGCTAATACTCATTATTTTTTTATTTAAAAATCATGAGTGTTTTCCTGTAAATTTTATTTGAAATAAATGATGACCTTTATGAAGTTTAATTGCATTCCTATCCTAATAGTCTTTTTTGTTAATACCGTTTCTGGGCAAATTATTTACCCAAAAACAATAAAAAAATCAGTTATTGAAAATTTTCATGGTAAAGAAATTATTGACGAATATAGATGGTTAGAGTCTCAAGAAAACGATTCTGTAATAGATTGGATAGATGGCCAAAATAAAATATCTAAAAGATATTTAAAGAAATTAACGAGATCCAATAAAACGGATGAACAAATGAATAAATATTTGTTTAGTGATTTAGGTGATTATGATGGTAAAATTAAAAAAGAAAGCAAGGATAAGTATTACTTCACATACTTTGTGGAAGGTTCAAACAGTACACCTTCATTATACTATAAAAAAGGAATTAACTCTAGTTATAATATTTTGGTTAATTCAACAGCTATTTCAACCAGAGATAAAATAGACATTGATTATTTTAATGTATCTAAAAATAATACATTATTAGCTTATAAGTATAGTAGAAACGGTAGTGATTGGCATGAAATTAGAGTTGTAAAAATAGATAAAAAGAGACATTATCAGAACGTTTTAAGACACACGCGTAGCTCTGCCGTTTATTGGTGGAATGATGGGTTCTTCTATAAAAAGTATCCTTTTGATTCTGTTAATGCAGTTTATAAAAGACCCACAATAATGTATCATAAAGTTGAAACAAAACAGGCTGATGATAAACTTATGTTTAAGTCCTATAGCGATGATGAAGATGTAACTATAATTGGTACAAAAAAAGAAGATTTTTATATAATTAAAAGAGAAAACACTAAAACAGAAATTTATAATTATTATTTGTTTAATCCATCTTCAAATAAATTAAGCTTTAAACCTTTTCTGATAAATACAAAATATGATTTAAGTTTTAATAGGATAAAAGATAGTTTACTTTTTGCAACGACTCGTATAAATGGAAAAAAACAGTTTTTATCAATTAATGTTAATGAACCCAAAAAATTTAATTTGATATCACCAGCTTATAATGAGCATGAGTTGCAAGATATAGAAATGCTGGATGATTTTATAGTTGCCTCCTATTATTCTGTTAAAGGTTCATTTTTAGCAAAAATAGATTATGAAGGTAAGGTCTTAAACGAAACAATACTCCCAAAAGGATTGTCGGTTAGTAATATTGGTTATAATGAGAATTACGAAGAGTTCTTTTTTTATTTGAGTTCTTATACGATACCACATGTGCTTTATAAATTAGATTTAGAAACTTTTAATTATGATTTGGTTGGTGCTACTGATGTGAATTTTGATTTTAAGAGTTATAGGTTTAAACAGGATTATTATACGTCTCATGATGGTGTAAAAGTGCCTATTTTTATGGTATTTAAAGATTCATTAAAAAAAGATAAATCAACACCATTTTTGTTAAAAACATATGGTGGATACGGAACAACCAATATACCGCATTTTAATCCTGGTATCGTTTATTTTATTGAAAACGGAGGAGCATTTGCGTATGTTGATATAAGAGGAAGTGGCGGGTTAGGAGAAGAATGGGTAAAAGACGGGCAAAGGCTTAAGAAGAAAAATGGAATTAAAGATTTTATTTCGGCAGCAGAGTTTTTAATCGATAAGCAATATACATCATCAAAAAAAATTGCGATTACTGGTACATCACATGGTGGTTTAGTAGTTGGAGCTGCCCTAACCCAAAGGCCCGAACTTTTTGGTAGTGCAGTTATTGATGTGGGTGCGTTAGATATGCTTAGGTTTGAACAGTTTACGGTAGGTTCTAGTATTGGAAATATTAAAGAATATGGATCGGTAAAAAATATTGAAGATTTTAACAACCTATTATCCTATTCGCCTTACCAAAATATAAAAACATCAATCGATTACCCATCAATATTATTAGTAACAGGTAAGCATGATAATCGTGTTCCGCCTTTACATTCATATAAATTCACAGCTAAGGTTCAGAGTAATCCCTATCAAACAAACCCTGTGTTATTATGGTCTCAGAATAAAGTGGGACATTCAGGAGCTTTCACTAATGCAGGATTATTAGAAGAGTTTGTTTTTATTTATGGCTTTTTGTTTCATCAATTAGAGGGTAATAAGTAGTAATGCCTTTGGTATTTGTAAAGTATTTAAAAAGGACTCATTTAGGATGTTTTTTTAATTTAAGAGCCTCTGTTTTATAATTCTGTAATGCGTAATTTTGTAATCCATATTATTTTAGTCATACATGCAACACCTCAAAGAAACATCAAAAAATAAAACCAAAACAAAAGTTACCATGGCGCAAGCCTTTAAAACTATTATTTGGCCAAGGCGAAAGCTCGTTTTTATTGGTTTAGTTTTAATAGTAATTCGCAGTTTAGCAGGATTAGTTTTACCATGGCAGAGTAAGATTTTGTTAGATGAAGTTGTACCAAGTAAAGATGTTTCTCAAATTTATACTTTAATAGGTATTGTGTTAGCAGCTATTACAATACAAGCTACAACATCATTTTTATTAGTTAAAGTTTTAAGCGTACAAGCTCAATATTTAATAAGTGAGTTGCGTGCTCAAGTTCAAAAGAAAGTATTGTCTTTACCAATTAGTTTTTTCGATAATACAAAGTCGGGTGCTTTAGTATCACGAATTATGAGTGATGTTGAAGGTGTTCGAAATTTAATTGGTACCGGACTAGTGCAATTGGTTGGTGGTTCGTTTACAGCAATAATTTCACTAATTATTTTAATTAAACTAAACCCATGGATGACACTTTTTGTATTTGTTCCCCTCTCTATATTTGGATATATAGCCTTAAGAGCTTTTAAATACATTCGTCCTATTTTTAGAAAACGAGGGAAAATAAATGCCGAAGTAAAAGGTAGGCTTACCGAAACTTTAGCGGGTGTTAGAGTTATAAAAGCCTTTAATGCAGAAGAACAAGAAAATATTGTTTTTGAAAAAGGTGTAGACAAATTGTTTCAAAATGTAAAAAAGAGTTTAACTGCAACTGCTTTAATGACGAGTTCGTCAACGTTTTTAATAGGCGTAGCAACAACGGGAATTATGGGTATTGGAGGTTACTACATGATTATAGGTGAGATGACCACGGGTGATTTCTTGTTCTTCACGCTTCTACTTGGTTTTATGATTGCTCCTATAGTGCAAATGAGTAATATTGGTAGCCAATTAACAGAAGCTCTTGCTGGATTAGATAGAACAGAAGAGCTAATGAATATGACTGCCGAAGAAGATAATGAAAGCAGAACCATTCAGCTTAAAAGATTAAATGGTGATATTGAATTTAACGATGTATCGTTTTCATATGAAGAAGGCAAAGAAGTACTTCATGATATTAATTTTAAAGCGCCAGCAGGTTCTGTAACAGCTTTAGTGGGGAGTTCTGGTTCTGGAAAATCGACCATTGCAGGCTTATCGGCAACATTTTTAAACCCTAAATCAGGAAAAGTCAGTATTGATAGTCAAGATTTATCTAAAGTAAAACTGAATAGTTACCGGCAATATTTAGGTGTAGTACTTCAAGACGAATTTTTATTTGAAGGTTCTATTAGAGAGAATATTATGTTTCCAAGGCCAAATGCAACCGAAGAAGAATTACAAAATGCGGTAAAAGCGGCATACGTAAATGAATTTACAGATCGTTTCGATGATGGTTTAGAAACCTTGATTGGAGAAAGAGGCGTGAAGCTTTCTGGTGGGCAACGTCAACGTTTGGCCATTGCACGTGCCATTTTGGCAAACCCTAAAGTGATAATTTTAGATGAAGCAACTTCAAATTTAGATACCGAAAGTGAAGCTTTAATTCAGAAAAGTTTAAATGAGTTAGTTAAAGACAGAACAACCATTGTTATTGCTCACAGATTAAGTACCATTAGAAAAGCAGATCAAATTTTAGTTATTGAAGCTGGACGAATTGTAGAACGCGGAACACATGACGAATTGATAGCTCTTAACGGAAGGTATTTTGATTTATATACATATCAAGCAAAAATTTAAAACATATGCAAGTAACAGATTTAAAAGCATCGGAATATTACCCATATTATAAAACTTATATTAGTAAGGTTTCAGATGAAATGTCTCTAGTTGAGGGTTTTAAAAAAGGGGAAGTTAAAATTGTAAACTTTTTTGAAAGCATTCCTAATGATAAATTAGAGTATCGTTATGCTGAAGATAAATGGAGTGTTAAAGAAATTTTTCAGCATATCATAGATACAGAACGCGTTTTTATGTACCGCTGTTTTAGAATAGCAAGGAATGATAAAACACCTTTGGCAGGATACGAGCAAGATGATTATATCGATCCTTCTCATGCAAATGAAAAATCTATTACCGATTTAATCGAAGAATATAAATCTGTAAGGCATAGTTTTATTCTACTTTTAAAAAGCTTAAAAGACAGCGATTTAAAATTTATAGGAAATGCTAGCGAAAATGTAATGTCTTCAAGAGCAGCAGCTTTCATTACAATTGGCCATGAGATACATCATATAGAAGTTATTAAAGAACGTTATTTATAACACCTATATAAATAGATTTTATGTCCTCGCATTCTTTTTTACCAACATAAAAACAAATAAGGATAGAAACCCAAAAACAGAAAACCCAATAAATAAGGGAAGTACAGATGTTTTTACAAAACCTCCAATATAGTTAGCAATAGGTACTGCCATCACGGTAGATATAAAACCATTAATTGCTGCGCCTATGCCAGCAATATGGCCTAAGGGTTGCATGGCAATAGCGCGTAAATTCCCAAACAAAAAACCTACAGCAAAAAACTGAAAAGCAAAAAAGCTTAGTAAAACAGATATGCTCGGGTTGTTACCAGACCAAAATAAAACAACATATAAAACAGAAATTAAAGCATAAGCGATGTTAGCTAAAAAAGCAATTCGCATCATACCGTACTTAACAACTAACCTGCTGTTTAAAAAAGTAGCTAAACCAATAGAAATAGCTAAACTAGCAAAGATGTACGGAAACATTTCGGCTAAATTATATTGCTCTTGGAAAATTTGTTGGGAAGTACTTAGATACACCATAAATGAGCCCGTTATAAACCCAGAAACAAATGTAAATGCTACAGCTTCTTTCTGTTTAAAGAATTCTTTTGTGCCATCAAAGAAAAGACTAGCAGTAAATTTTATTCGATTTTCTTTAAGTAAAGTTTCTGGCTGACGTTTCCAAAACCAAAACATGATTAGAACTCCAAAAATCAAATTGAAGTAAAAAATAGATTTCCAATCAAAAAAAGTTATTAAGAACTGACCAAGTGCAGGAGCAATAACAGGTACTAAAAGGAAAAACATAACTACAATCGAGATAATTTTTGCCATATAATCGCCGCTATAAGTATCTCGAATCATGGAAAGCGATAAGCTTCTTGGGGAAGACAAGCCCATGCCTTGTAGAATTCTTCCAATAATCATTATTTCAAAACGTTCTGTTGTTAAGCAAATAACGCTTGCAATTATAAAAACTATAAAACCGAAAAACACAATAGGTTTCCTTCCAAAACTATCAGAGAGTGGTCCAAATATTAATTGGCCAAACCCAAGTCCCAAAAAAATCATGGTTATTAAAAGCTGGTTATCATTAGGGTTGTTTACTCCAAGTGTTTTACTAATATCTGGTAGGGCAGGTAATAAAGCGTCTATAGACAATGCTACAATAGACATTAATGACGCCATTAAAGCAACAAATTCTAACTTAAATTCTTGGGGTTTACTCATACGGCAAAAATAGTAGATTTTTAATTCTTAATTGGTCATCAATCATTTATTAATACAATATTAATATTACTAAATTTGATTTGTTGGCTATTGAGTAATTGGTGTAAATAAAAGTTTGAAAAACATAAAAATGCCTTATTTTTTTAAACAGTTTTTGGTAGTGGTATTTAGTGCTATATTTGCTTTCAAATTAAATACTTCAATTTTATGCCGTTTAAAAAACTCATTCAACCTTTAAAAGAAGCACTAGAAAACAAAGGGTTTAGTGAGCCGTTGGCTTTTCAGAAATTAGCTTTATCTAAAATAAAAGGAGGTGCTAGCATGTATTGTATTGCACCCAAAGGAGCTGGTAAAACAACAAGTATAATTCTTAGTGTTATTCAAAAATTAAAAGGAAAAGCTTTTGAAGATGCTCCTAGAGCGTTGATTTTTGTAAAAGACAAGCAAGCTGCTTTAGAATTAGAATTAGAGTTTAAGGCTTTCATGAGAGGTTCAGACTTAAGAGTGTATTGTGCATACGATCAAAAAGATATTGATACTCAACGCGATGAAATTTATTATGGTGTCGATATAGTAATTGCAACACCAAAACGATTAAACAAATTGTATTACCTAAATGGTATAAACTTAAATAAACTACAAATGTTTATTGTTGAAGATGCCGAATTTTTATTTGGAAATCATAATCTATCAGAAATTACTAGAACTCCAGAAAGTATAGGCAAGTGCCAGTATTTAGTGTTTTCAACAACGTTTGATAAACGCTTTGAGCGTTGGCAAGACACGTTTATGTATAATGCCCAAATTATTAAGTCTAAATAAATTTTAATGAAACTAAAGTTTACTATTCCTTTGATTATAGCGCTACTTTTTTTCTCTTTAGTTGGGTTTGCGCAATTAAAAAAAGAAAATTTTAAGTTAGGATTTACTTACGGTACAGGTTCTCAAAACAAATACCCATTTGATTTAAAGGATTATACTCACGAGGTAGATTTTTATAAAGTTCAAATAAACTACAGGTTTAAAGACAAGCAGAAATGGGCTTTTGAAATTAATTTAGAGCCTAGTTTTAATAGTGTTGAGCACCAGCTTTTAAATAGGTATTATGTTAAACCAAGTGATGCAGATAATTATCAAGAACTTACAGAGCTATATATGCAGAAGCGTACAATTAAAGAGTATGTTTTAAACTGTGGATTCATAACCAGATATAAAATTTATAACGGTATAAGTACTTATGCTCTTATAAGTGTAGGACCAATGTTTGCAGATAAAGCTACTGAACGATTGGCTAAAGGATTTGCGTTTTCAGATATTTTTGGTTTGGGGTTATCTCATGAAATTAAGAATGTGCAATTAGATTTTAGGTATTCAGTTAGACATACATCTAACCTAGAATTGAAGCAACCAAATGGGGGGCATAATACTACAAATGTCGAGTTTTCAGTTTTATTCAAATTGTAGTATTTAAATTTTACCTTGTAATCTTTTACGTATTTTGTTTTTATTTACTTATTTTTATGTGCTCTTGATAAAATAACGTAGAAGTTAAATAATGCTAAATATTAATCGTTCTCTAAAAAATATTAGTTTCCGCCTGTGTTTTCTTCTTTTTTGCTGTTTTGCAATTGGTCAACAAGAAAACAAATACTACAAATATGTCGATTCAGCAAGTATTTATATTGATGATAATTCTATAAAAGCATTATCCTTTCTTGAAGAAATACCTGAACCTATTGAAGAAAGTATTGCAGGTAAAGCCGCCGTTTATTATTTGTTAAGAGCAATTATTCATGATGAGTTTAATGAATTTACTAAGTATCATCAATGCGCTATTCTAGCGATAAAATATGCAGAAAAAGAGAATAATTTTTGTGCTGGAGGTGAAGCTAGTATTGGGTTGTTTTCAAATTTATATTTTATAGAAAAAGATAAAACGGCATTAAAGTATATAGAAAAGGCAAGATCATTCTTTGAAAAGTGTGATTATGAATATGGTATTCTAGATGTAGAGCAGGTTGAAGCTCATGCCAAGTTTCTAGATCAAGATTATAACGAAAGTAACAATATGTTATTAAGTAAACTTGATGTTTATAAAAGCATAGATGAAGACCCTTATTACCAGTTGTTTGCCTTATATATAATAACCTCAAACTATATTAGTTTAAATGAATTTGATAAAGCGCATCATTACTTTAACGATTATAAGAGTTTAAAAACGAATCCATTAACAATTAGATTCAATTATTCTTCATTTGAAGGAGCTATCAATTGTCATTTTGCTGAAAGTTTTTTTAAAGCAAAACAAATAGATTCTACACGTTTTTATTTAAATAGTACTAGTAAGAGTGTAAAATACATGGCTGTAGGTGCTTTAAAAAGTTATTACAGACTGAATGCTGATTTTAATAAACATTTGGGTAATATAGATAAATCGAAAACTTATATTGATTCTTTAATCACGTTACAAAAGCAAATGTTCGATAAGACCATTGAAGCCAGTTTTGAAGTAAATGATTCTTTAATTAAAGCCGAAACCGAATTAAAAGCCCAAAACGAAAAAGAAATATATAATAGTTTTTTGGCTGGCTTTATTCTTGTCTTTTTATTAATTATCAGTTTAATAAGTCTTTATTATTACAATAAGCAAAAAAACAAGTTAACCACCTATAGCCATGAGACAAATAATAGTTTAACATATCTAAAGTCAAATAACGAGCAACTTGCAATAAAAGTTCATGGCTTAGAAGAGTATATTAAAAATTTAAAAATTGAGGTTAAGCAAATATCAAGAACAGACTCCATTAAACTTCAAAAAGAAAGAATCAAAGATTTATATAAAAACTTACATATTAATTCTTCAACCATATTAGATAAAAGTGAAAGTCATTTAGATTTAGTAAACGATCTTAATATCGAGTTTTTTAATAAAATAAAGAATAACTACCCTCAATTAAACAAAACTGAAATTATTATTTGTTATTATTTATTTATGGATTTTTCAAATAAAGAAATTGCAGTATTTCTAAATACAACTATTAGATCTGTTGAAAGTAGACGTTATAGAATATCTAAGAAAATAAATCTCATAAAAAAAGACACAACACTTCTTGAATATTTACAGAACAATTATTCTGATACTTTGAAGGATAATATGGTTTTATAAGCTTTTTTAAAGGTTGCGTAGTAATTGCGTAGTGAATTATTGCGTAAACTTGAGAGATATTAAGATATTTGTTTAGCTATTATCAATTACTCTGATTTAAGATAATTGCTTAATTATTTGTTTAATTTTAAGGTTTAATTTAAAGTATTATTTGATTTACTGGGTTGGTTGTAAATCAAATTTCGTTTTAGTTAGTTATAAAACAGATTTTAAGCGATATATTCAGAACTTAATTAAGTTCATTAAATTGAGGAGAAAAAAAGAGTCTAATTTTTTAGGCTCTTTTTTTTTACAAAGGAATATTACCATGTTTGCGTTTAGGCATTTCTACTTTTTTATCTTCCAGCATATCAAATGCTTTTAACAACTTACGTCTTGTGTTTTTTGGTAGAATAACTTCGTCAATGAAACCGCGCTGAGCAGCTTGGTAAGGGTTTGCAAATTTATCTGCATATTCGGCTTCTTTTTCGGCAAGTTTTTCTTCAGGGTTGTTAGATGCGGCAATTTCTTTTCTAAAAATAATTTTGCTTGCACCTTTTGCCCCCATAACGGCAATTTCTGCTCCTGGCCATGCGAAATTTAAATCGGCACCAATATGTTTAGAGTTCATAACATCATATGCGCCTCCATAGGCTTTTCTAGTAATAACTGTTACTCTAGGTACAGTAGCTTCGCTTAGAGCGTATAATAGTTTTGCACCATGAACAATAATGCCATTCCATTCTTGATCGGTTCCTGGTAAAAAACCAGGGACATCAACTAAAACTAATAATGGAATATTAAAACAATCACAGGTACGTGTAAAACGTGCCGCTTTTCTTGAACTATTAACCCCTAAAACTCCGGCAAAGGCCATGGGTTGATTGGCTATAATTCCAATGCTGCGTCCACCTAGTCTTGCGAACCCAACAATAATACTTCCTGCATAGTCTTTATGAATTTCATAAAATGAATCTTCATCAATAATACCAGAAATGACTTGATGCATATCATAAGGTTTATTGGGGCTTTCAGGAACAATATCAGACAATACATCTCTTATTTCATCTTCAATTTTAATTTCTATTTTTTTAGGAGTTTCCCGATTGTTTTGAGGTAAATAACTTAAAAGTTTTTTTATATCTTCAAGACACGCAATATCATTTACAGAAGTTTTATGTGCTACTCCAGATTTTGTTGCATGAGCAAATGCACCACCAAGTTCTTCACTTGTAATTTCTTCATTAGTTACTGTTTTTACAACATTTGGTCCTGTTACAAACATGTAGCTTGTATCTTCTACCATTAACGTGAAATCGGTTATGGCAGGGGAGTATACAGCCCCTCCAGCACAAGGCCCCATAACTGCTGAAATTTGAGGGATGACACCAGATATTTGAACGTTTCTGAAAAATATTTCGGCATAACCACCAAGCGAACGAACACCTTCTTGAATACGTGCTCCACCAGAATCTTTTAATCCTATAATTGGAGCACCTACCTTAACAGCCATATCCATGATTTTACATATTTTTTCAGCTTGAGTTTCTGATAGTGATCCACCAAAAACAGTAAAATCTTGTGCGTATGCATAAATTAATCTGCCATTAATGGTTCCATAGCCTGTAACAACTCCATCGCCATAATATATTTGGTCTTGCATACCAAAATCTGTAGTTCTATGGGTTACTAAGGCGCCAATTTCTTCAAAAGAACCTTCATCAAGTAAGTAGTCAATACGCTCTCTAGCGGTTAGTTTTTTATTTGCATGTTGCTTATCAATACGTTTTTGCCCACCTCCTAATTTAGAAAGCGCCAAGTTTTTATTGAGTTTGTCTATTTTGTCTTGTTTCGAGTTCATAATTAATAGTTAGATAAGCGTAGTAGTTTTTGGTCTTCTAGATACTGTTTTAAAGCTATTAAAGCCGCTATCTTAGCTTCGTTTTCGGTTTCAGCTTTTAAAGCTTCTGGTGAGTAATAGTTCTTTACAAAATGGGTATCGAAATTTCCAGAGCGAAATGCGGCATGTTCACAGACATATTTACCAAAGGGTAGAGTCGTTTCGATACCTTTAACATGATAGTTTTCAATAGCTTTTATCATGATTTGAATTGCTTCTTCTCGAGTTTTGGCATATGTAATTAACTTTGAGAGCATCGGGTCATAATAAATAGGAATATCCATACCTTCTTCAAAGCCATTATCAACACGAATACCTTCACCTTCTGGTATTTTATAAACATCTAAATGGCCTACGCTTGGTAAAAAGTCATTTAGCGGATCTTCAGCATAAACGCGTAACTCTAAGGCATGGCCATTAATTTTTAAATCGTCTTGTTTTATTTGAAGTGCTTCACCGCGAGCTATTTTAATTTGGAGTTCAACTAAATCTACTCCAGAAATTAACTCAGTAACAGGGTGTTCTACTTGCAACCGCGTATTCATTTCTAAAAAATAGAAGTTAAAGTCTGCATCCAATAAAAACTCAACGGTACCAGCACCTAAATAATCACAAGCTTTAGCTACTTTTATAGCTGCTTCACCCATTTCATTTCGCAATTCGGGAGTTAAAATACAAGACGGTGCTTCTTCAATAACTTTTTGATGGCGACGTTGAATACTGCATTCGCGTTCAAAAAAATGTAAAATGGTTCCGTGGCTATCTGCCATGACTTGAATTTCTATGTGACGAGGCGAGGAAACATATTTTTCAATAAATACCGAGCCATCTCCAAAAGCAGACGTAGCTTCGCTTATGGCACGTTGCATTTGCGATGCTAAATCACTTTCTTTTTCAACAACTCGCATACCTTTTCCGCCACCACCTGCAGATGCTTTTATTAAAATTGGAAATCCTATCTCTTTTGCAATTGCTTTGGCTTTATTTACATCTGTAATAGCTTCTTCAATACCGGGAACCATAGGGATGTTATAGGCTTTAACAGCTTCTTTGGCCGCAAGTTTGCTTCCCATTATTTTTATGGCTTTTGACTTAGGGCCAATAAAAATGATATTATTGTCTTCGCATAATTCTGCAAAAGCGGCATTTTCACTCAAAAATCCGTATCCAGGATGAATGGTGTCAACATGTAATTGTTTGGCAACTTCAATAATTTTATCGCCTTTTAGGTACGATTGGTTAGATGGTGCTTCTCCAATATAAACCGCTTCATCTGCAAGTTTTACATGAGGTGCGTTGCGATCTACTGCCGAAAAAACAGCAACCGTTTTTATGCCCATTTTTTGGGCAGTTTTCATAACTCTTATGGCTATTTCTCCTCGGTTTGCTACTAGTATTTTCTTCATATTATTCAAACTCTATTAAAAGTTGATTCTTTTCAACAGCATCACCATTCTTTGCCGAAATTGATTTTATAATACCGTCTCTAGGAGAGGTAATGCTATTTTCCATCTTCATAGCTTCAAGTATAAATAAGGTGTCGTTTTCTGTTACTGTTTGTCCAACTTCAACTTGCATTTCGAGTATTAATCCGGGCATAGGTGCCTTTATAGACTTAACTTGTTTTGTAGCACCAGTAGAAAAACCCATGTCTTTAATGAGTGTATCTAATGCGTTAAAAATATTAACATCATATATAGTGTTGTTAACTTCTATTTGATAAGATTTCTTGTTGAAATTAGCCCCAATTATATGCGCTTCGAATGATTTATTTTCCTTTAGAATATGATAGTTTCCTTCCGAAGTTTTAAGTGCATCAAGGTTTGATATTTCATCTTCACTAACTTCAAAATTAATGGTGTTGCTTACTTTAACCTTAAACTTTTTACTCATAGTTATTCCAATTGAATGCTAGTAAATATATGTATAATATAGAAGATATTTAAAATTAGCAATTGTATACTTGCTAATTTAGTATAGTTATTTATCTCTTTTTAGATTTGCTTAGCATCTAAATTATTGTTTTTTTACGTATATAAATTACATTAAAATAAAGCATGCCCCGATGAAAAAAATTACCATTTTACTTTTCTGTTTTTTAGTGTTTAAAAATTATTCTCAAAATTTAGGACAAGGTTATATAGCTAATGATTTGGAACAACACTCCATGCAAGTTTTAGAAAAACCTAATTACTTAGAGTCCGTTACAGATCCGTCGTTTCCAAATACTGAAATTAGGCGTATAACTCAGGCTACAATAGGAAATTTTATTAAGCCAATGTATAGCACCATACAAGCTTGGAATGCAGACGAAAGCTTAATCATTGTTTATGGAGGTGGCGTACACCAACTCTTAAATGGTCAAGATTATACGTTTATTAGAAATTTAACGGATGTGGTTCCTGATGATATAGAAACCATTTTTTGGTCTTTTTCAGATCCAGATGTATTCTTTTATATGGACGGAAATACAGACGATTTAATAAGCTACAATGTACAAACTCAAGTAAAAACTATTCTTGTTAACATAAGAACTATTAGTAATTGTGCTGGAAGTAATGGTTTAACTGGAGGTAACGATATACAAATGATGTCTTGGGATAGTGATGTATTTGCTTTTAGATGCGGAAATGATGCTGCATATTATTATAGAATCTCAACACAAACCTTAACACAGTTTAATATTGCAAATATTGAGTATACCGCTCCAATGCCTTTTCCTAGCGGGAATTTATTTTTTCATAGAGGGGATGTTTATGATGCGAATGGCGATTTTGTAAGAAGTTTAAATGTAAATGGTATACAGCATTCTTGCCTAGGAAAATTAAGTAATGGTGATGATGCCTATTATAATGTTAATTTCGAGGAAGGAAGATATGGCGGCTGCCAAGGTACATTAGTAGCGCATAATGCAACTACTGGTTACTGTTTCCCTGTAACTACTTACGCAGATTATGGGTATCCTAAGTCAGGAACTCATATTTCTTCTTTAGCCCATAAAAATACAGAAGATGGTTGGGTTGCTGTGTCATGTTTAGGCTTTCAACGAGATGGTGTTCAGCTTTTAGATCAAGAACTATTTATAGCTAAAGTTAATGAGTTTGATGCAGATGTATACCGAGTGGGGCATCACAGAAGTGATGAAGATCCTTTCTCTTATGCGGGGGAACCACATGTAACAATTAGCCCAACAGGAACTCGATTATTATTTGCTAGCGATTGGAGTGGCTCTGTAGATGGCGACTCGGTTGATAGTTATGTGGCAGAATTAAATAGTTTTACTTTATCCGGTCCAGAAGTTGAAACTATTAAGCAGGCAATTACACTATTTCCAAACCCTGTAACTCATGAATTGCAATTACAGTCCCCATTGAATCAATTTATCGATTACAGTATTAAAGATGTGTCTGGAAAGATTATTATTGAAAATCGTTTTTTTAATCAAAAACAAATAGATGTTAGTCAATTAGCAAAAGGACTATATTTTGCGACTTTTTATATTGGAAATAATCAGCAAACTTTAAAATTTATAAAAGAGTAAATTAAATCTCCTCTTTAAATTGAGAATCTTGCTGATGCTTTATAATTGCTTTTCTAGATAAAACTAGACCAATAAAAAGTGAGATAAAAGCACCCACCCAAATACCAGGTATAAAATCTATAAACAAAAAGAAATCATAAGCGCCATGAAAAAGAATGGCCAACACTAATCCAACTAAATTTAAAACAAACCTGTTATTAGAAAATTTAGCTTTACCCATAAAATAACCCATTAGAATACCAAATGTAGCATGTGCAGGAACTGCTGTAAAAGCTCTTGCTAGTGCCGTTGGATAACCGCCTTCTAGAACATAAAATATGTTTTCGGTTGCTGCAAACCCCATGGAAACCATAATGGCATAAACAATACCATCAAAAGGTTCGTTAAACGCTTTGTTTGGTTGGGCAAAATATCTAATAATAATGTATTTGCTAAATTCTTCAATTAAGCCAACTACAAAAAAGGCTTTTATAAATTGCTCAAAAATACTGGTCTTGTTTGTTAATGGTAAAACAATATCAAATACATAATAGAGAATGGAGGTTACTATAATACTAACAATTGCACCTAATAGGAAATTATAAAATAGTAAACGCTTAGGTTCCTTTTCATATTTATCTTTAAAATAGATAAACATAATAATGATGCAAATAGGTGCAATGGCTGCGAGTAATAAATTCATTTACTTATGTTTCTTTATTTCTTGTAATACAAATTAAGCGGTGTCATTACTAAAATGATTTTTAAAGAGATGGTTAAAGGTATCAAAAGTTGCTAATTAAATATAGGTTATTAAAATTTTTAAATGCGTTGTTTATTCACTTTTATAAAGTGTATTTGAATAAATAATGAAGTGAGGATAATTTGATTTATTTATAGGCTGAAAATGAGTGTTTTAATGAATTAATAACCTTGTTCTGATAACGCCATATATTTGATCAAAATGAGAATATGATAAAATACGGTTAAAAAAAAGTGATATTTTGAGAAAAATATAATGAAAACATGATTTTTATCATTTTTATTCAATAGCATAAGGTTGAAATTTGCCTCATAATTTAATCGCATAATGTCATGAATACACAAAAAAATATCTTAAGAAAATTAATTATCTGTATCGTTTTAGTAGGCTTTGTATTTAATCAAGCCCAAGCCCAAACTTTACAATTAGAAAATGAAAACTCTTCATTAACTGTTTTTGGTTCTTCTAATCTTCATGGTTGGAAAGTTGACGCCAATACACAAAATGGATTAATTAAGTTTAATAGTCTTGAATCTTGTCAGATTGAGTCTTTATCACTAGCAGTACTTACCGAAAGTTTAAAAGGTGCTAAGCCAGGAATAACTTCAACGGCTTCTAAAGCTTTAAAGTCAGACAAGTATAAAACTATATTATATACACTTATTGAAGTTCAAAATATTACTGATAAAGGAAATGGAGTTTTCACATTAGAAACTATAGGCGATTTAGTTATTGCAGGCACTAAAAAAACGGTTCCATTAAATTTTGATGTAACAATTGTTAATGAAAAAGTGCAACTTAAAGGTAAAGTAAAATTGAAGTTAACTGAGTTTAATATTACACCTCCTACAGGTATGCTAGGAGTTGTTAGAGCAACAGACGACATCTTTTTAAAATTTGAAACTAATTTTATATAAATTTATTAGTCATTTATTTATTAGAAAAGCCTCTTTGCTAACTTAAACCTTAAGCAAAGAGGTTTTTATTTGCTGTAATACCAACTCATAATACGCTTTGTTTGAGGGTACAAAATGATTGCCATTATTACCAATGTTTTTTAAAAGCGTATCAAATTCTTGAAGTGTAACTAATTTTAAAGCTTCAACTTCCTCTTCTTGAGGTGTTAGTTTAGATAATGGAACATCCAATTTTGCAATAAAGGTATTATGAAATTCATTATCTATAATACCACTTTTATAGCTCTGGAAACATTCAAAAACACCAATTTTATTCAAGTCTGCTTCAGAAATAGTTAAACCAATTTCTTCTTTTGTTTCTCTTATCGCTGCTTGTTTTGCTGTTTCTCCAGCATCAATATGCCCTGCAACAGAAACATCCCAAAGTAATGGGCAAATCGCTTTTTTAGCAGATCGTTGGGATAGTAAAATGCTGCCATTGGCAGTATAAAACCAAATATGCGATGTATGATGGTAATACCCTTTGGTGTGGATTATAGATTTTAATTCTGCTTTTCCTGTTGGTTTTCCGTTTTTATCTACAATGTCTATATACTCATCCATTTTTATTAAGTTTTATTTCGTTCCAATATAAAATGTACTTATAAAGGGATTTAATCCGCTATCTATAATGTTTATAATATAGTAATATGTACCTGTTGGAACTTTATCTGATGATCCAACAGCCCGTTTACTAGAAGTACCGTTCCAATTATTTTGATAATCATCAGATTGATACACTATTGCACCCCAACGATTAAATATTTTTAAATCAATTTTAAAGCCACAACCTTTTATTTCGTTAACTGTAAAGTACTCATTCCATTGGTCTTGGTTTGGGGTAATTACTTTAGAGATAGTGATGTTACTACCGTCAAAAACTAGGTTTGAAGGCACGGTTATTACTTGTGTGAAATCTTCAATGGTTCGTCCGCAAGCATCAGTAAAATTCCAAGTGTTGGTGTATGTGCCTTCATAATCACAATCGCTATTCTGAACAAAATCTCCAGATGTTTTAGTAAGAGCAAAATTACAGTTATCAGGAACAGGTAAAAGCGCTTGAGCGTTTGTTAAATCATTTGGGTTGCCTATAGATAAAGTTCTGTCTAAACTTCCAATAGTCGTTTCCCAATCAACTGTAGGTTGATTTATGGCTATTTGTAAAGGGTTGCCCAGTTGGCATTCATCCAGCTCAGTAGAACTTAGCGTTGTAAACGTATTTGGGTTTTCTTCGCCATTATAAGTGGCAGTAAATAGAAGATCGAAACCTAAATTACAAGTGTTTTCAAGAAAGTAGCAAGCATCATTCACTCTTAAATCAAATTCAATATTCAATAATGGGTCTCCAATATCTACTAAACCATCTTCAATAAAAAACTGTAAAAGCCTGGTATTTTCGTTATAATCATACATTACACCATCAGGTAAATTATTAGCCGAAACAAAATCTACGTTTGATGGTATGGTTTCAGAAAATATAACATTAAGCGCATTATCATTTCCTGTATTAGAAAAAGAGAAACTAAATGTTACAATGTTGTTTGCATTAGTAACATTATCTATAGCCGCCGAACTTAGCGTTATTGGATATAAACTAGGCGCCCAAACCTCAACAGATAAGCCTAATAAAAATAAACTATATGTTTCTTGAGTAGATGTAAGCCTTATTGTTGCGGATGTTTGATTATTACCAATAATGCCATTATCAGTATTATCCAATTTAAAAACAGCAGCATCAAAACCTAAAGTGTTTAAACTAGCCGGGTTTCTATCAATAAAATTTGAATTTTCAATAGTAATTCTACTATTAAAAAAATTATCAGCGGCTCTTAAAGGTGCAGTTATATCTACAAAATTATCAGTAATATCTTGTATTTGGAACCGGTCTCCAACTAAACTCCTGTCTCCTTCAAGAGAGCCAATTAAGGTGTTTATGTTTACGGGGCCAGTTGGTACGGTTGTAAAACCAGAAAAATCAATATCATAATTATTAAAAGTTCTAGTTATATGTGCGTAGCCATCAAAAATGCTCACATTTTTTGAAACTAATTCGGGGCTTTCATAAACATAAACAATTTGCCAACCACCCGAAGTTCCTGTGTTTCCAGAGCCATGCTGAAATAAAAACCCTGTTTGGGCTTCGACATTAGCCACTTGGTACCTTCCGTAAGGGCTGTCTAAATTTGTAACTAAAGGTGTAATATCTTTAAAGCATGCATACGGGTCGTTACTAAAATGCGTATCTCGACCTCTATAAATTACTTCATCTGCAGTTAATGTTTCATAGCTACTTGATCCAGGAAGCATTAATTTAATGTCGTTAAAATTCCAATCTGGTTGGTTGTCTGTGCCATTGTCATTTTCTTTATCGGCGGCAGCCCAATATAAATAAGCTTTTTTTATGGTTAAGCATGTTAAATCGGGTAGCGGGTGTACAAAATTAGCACTACTCGAATTAAAGGTAGAAGCATCGTTATCTATATCAACATAAACATTGTCAAGAAAACTATGGTTATCGCTTTCTCCATTATAATCTTCGGTAGCGGTTCTAGATAATACATTATTGGCAATCATTGTAAAATCGCCTTTTATCATCTCATTAAACCTAGGGGTAAACTCTTTTTGAATTTGAGCAGAAACATTAAAATGAAAAACCATTGCCACAAAAAACAAACCTCTAGCTATAGATTTATAAAATGATAGTTTATTGGTATGTGCAAAACACTTGCCCATTAATAGCTGCAGTTTTTTGTTACAAGATATAAAAACGCCACTACAAAGTTTATAAATTGTAATGGCGTTTGTTCTCTATTTTTAAACTTTTCCTCAGAAAAGTAAATAAGGTATTTATTTAAAATAGCTAAACGTTTCTCCGTCTTCTATTTTAAGTAATGTTTCATAAATTAATTTAATAACGTTTTCTACATCTTCTTTATGCACCATTTCTACCGTTGTATGCATGTAACGTAATGGTAACGAAATTAAAGCCGAAGCCACTCCGCCATTACTATAAGCAAAAGCATCTGTATCTGTTCCGGTAGCACGAGATAATGCAGACCTCTGGAAAGGAATTTTCTCTGCCTCAGCAGTATCTGTAATTAAATCACGTAATTTTTGCTGTACCGCAGGCGCATATGCCACAACAGGACCTAATCCCATTTCTAAATGCCCAGCTGTTTTCTTTTCAATCATTGGGGTAGTGGTATCGTGTGTTACATCCGTAACAATAGCCACATTAGGTTTTATAGTTTGGGTAATCATTTCGGCACCACGTAAACCAATTTCCTCTTGCACGGCGTTAGTAACGTAAAGTCCAAATGGTAATTCTTTTTTGTTTTCTTTAAGTAGTCTCGCCACTTCGGCAATCATAAAACCACCCATGCGGTTATCAATTGCGCGACACACAAATTTATCGCCATTTAAAATATGAAACTCATCTGGGTAAGTAATTACACAACCCACATGCACACCAAGTTTTTCAACCTCTTCTTTAGTAGCGCAACCACAATCAATAAAAATATTGTCTGGTTTTGGTGGTACTTCCTTTGCTTTGTTACGTGTATGTATTGCAGGCCAGCCAAAAACACCTTTTACAATGCCATTTTTAGTATGTATGTTTACCACCTTACTTGGTGCAATTTGGTGATCACTACCACCATTTCTAATCACGTAAATTAATCCGTTATCACTTATATAGTTAACATACCACGAAATCTCATCGGCATGCCCTTCAATAACTACCTTGTATTTTGCCTTCGGGTTTATAACACCAACTGCAGTACCGTAAGTATCTGTAATAAATTCATCTACATACGGTTTTAAATAATCCATCCACAGCTTTTGCCCATCCCACTCATATCCAGTTGGAGCTGCATTATTCAAATATTTTTCTAAAAAGTCCATCGACTTTTTGTTAAGTATGCTCTTCTTTGCCATTTATAAAAAGTTTTGCACTAAAATAATAATATAAAATGTAAATGAATAGTTAAACGATGCTCTAATTATGAAAAACTTTTTGGGCGTTATCACACACTTCGTCTGCGCTCAGGGCAGGCGGTCGGGCTTTTCATTCCAAGTCCTCGCACTTCCTTCGTCAGGCTGTGGGCTTTCCTTTGCAATCCCTAGCGCGGAATGTCAGGTAACTTATGTTTTAAATCGTGAAGATATTTGTTTTTTGGAGTTGTTCGTTTAACGTCTGGTATAAGGAAAGTTGCGTGTTTGCGTGCGAGGATTTTCCGAAGGAAAATCAGATGCAAGTAAACGAGTAACTAACTTTGGTTTAGCTAAAAACTAGCAATTTTTTTTATACGGTGTTGGCATACGTTATTTTTTTAGATTAGCTATTAATTCGGGTAATTCCTTTTTATACTTTTCAACGTCCCAAACTATATTCCATCTTGAGACATAATCTTGTAAAGTTCCAAGTCCAACTTCTGCTCGTCTTTTATCAACATTTTCTGGGTCAATTAATGGTGCAACATATCTTTTTCCGTCTTTATCACTATATATTTGACTACCATATATTTGGCTATTTCCTTGACTTAAAGCAACCCTATCTTCTAATAAAGCTAAACTATTTGCCCTTGCATTTCCCTTTGATACTGCATCTCGCATCATAGGAAGATATTTTTCTTGAATAGAAAGGTCAGAATGCTGAATTACTAAAAACAAGGTTGAATTTCCTTGATTTCCGATTATATCTGGTCCAAGCCAACCTCGTTCATCAAGTATTTTTTGGATTTTGATTAGATTAATAGAATCTTTTTGAGCAATCTTTTTCCAATGATCTCTCATTTCTTTGGAATCTCTACCATATTTTTTTTCTACTTCATTTATTTGTTTTCTGAGACCTTGGTCTTGTTGCAAAACAGTATCTAAAATTGCAACAAGTGGTTTGTCAAAATTGGCTTCTTTCTTTACTTTGTTTGATTTTACTAATTTGAGAACTTCGCTCCAGCGTTTGTCCAAATGTAAATTATCTAAATCGCTGTCGGTTGTTATATGTCTATAATTTGAATAATTTCCTTTCTTGGCAATTTGGATCAATTGCGCAAAAGAAGAATCGATTTCTTTCGCCAAAGCCCAAGAACAGGCTGCATTATATCTGTCCGATGTATTGCTTTTATCTCCTAAAACAGAAAAGGCTTGCGAATATTTTTCAGCGGATTGTTTATAACCTTTTGTTTGATATAAATTCCAAGCTTCTTTTATTAGTTCTGAATATTTTTCTCTGTCTTGTCCGAATGATAGATTAAAAACTAAAAGCCCTAAAATGGCTAAAATTGTAGTTTTTTTCATTGATGTTCGTTTTTTGTTTTAATGTATGCCAATGCAAAGATAAAGTCCCGTTTCAATGAACTTTATCGATTGTTAAACGAATTTAACTAATTTTTCTGACAAAGCCTAGCATTATGATAATTTCAAATTTAAGTTACTAGTTTTCAGAAATTCAGTATTTTTGGCATAATAAATGTCCCATAATTTATTAGTGAAACTCTATTTTGAAAAGTCTGTAAGACGTATTAAAAATAGTTAGTTGAACTAATCCCGCTTTTGGGCGGGATCTTAAGTTTAATACTATGTTAGTTAAATGAACTACTTAAAATACATACTTATTATTTTTCCTTTATTGCTCTTTGCTCAGATAAACGAGATTGAGCAAGATTCTATATCTGAAAAGTATCTAATTATTGAAGGCGATTCGGTGCCAAGAACATCTATAGATTTAGATGAAGTGATGTTGCTTCATAAACTCAAATTTGATAGCAAAAAGGATAGAATTCGCTATTTAATTTTACGCCGTAAAACCATAAAAGTATATCCGTATGCTAAACTAGCTGCAGAACGTTTAGACTCAATGAATGCGCGTATGCTTACGCTAACTAAAACCCGTGAAAAGAAGCGTTACACCAAGCGTGTTCAGAAATATATAGAAGGCGAATTCTCTGAAGAATTAAAAAAGCTAACCCGAACCGAAGGGCAGATTTTAGTAAAACTGATACACAGGCAAACGGGTACTACGGCTTTCGATTTAATTAAAGAATTGCGAAACGGTTGGAGAGCCTTTTGGTACAATACAACGGCCAGTATGTTCGATATTTCTTTAAAACGTGAGTTCGATCCAGAACATGAAAAAGAAGATTATTTAATTGAAGATATCTTACAACGAAATTTTCAAAGCGGACGTTTAGACCGACAGAAACCAGCTATAGATTTTGATTTCTACGATTTAACCAATAAATGGGTTCATCAAAAAACACCAGAGTAAATGCGTATTCAATCACCATTTGAAGAAAAACTAAATACTATAACACATGCTATTGGTGCTTTACTTGGTATTACTGCGTTAGTACTATTAATTGTATTTAACACCCATAAAACCGATTGGAGCTTATTTAGTGTTATTGTTTATGGCATTTCTATTATTATTCTGTTTAGTGCATCAACATTTTATCATGCTGTTAAAGGGGAGAAGCGCAGGCATTATTTTAGAATTATAGACCACATAAGTATTTACTTTTTAATTGCTGGAACGTATACGCCTGTGTGTTTAATTTCTTTAGAGCAAACATTAGGCTGGACACTCTTTTTTGTGGTTTGGGGTATTGCAGCCTTTGGCGTAGTGTTAAAACTGTTTTTTACAGGGCGATTTGAAATTTTCTCCACGTTACTGTATTTAGTTATGGGTTGGCTAATTATTTTCGATTTTTCTAGCTTATCCAACGCCATTGGAAATAATGGTATTTTGTTTCTGTTTGCAGGAGGTTTATCTTATACTGTTGGCATTGTTTTTTATGCCGTTCAAAAAATACCATATAATCATGTTATTTGGCATTTATTCGTGTTAGCAGGCGCTATTTGCCACTTTTTTATGATTTTTGGGTATGTAATTTAACAGCCTGTTACTTGCTTTTAATTAGTTTAAAAGACTGCTCTTTTCCGTTTTGAATCACTTTTAAAATGTAAATACCTATATGTAAATTGTCGCCATTAAGTGCTAATTCATAAGTATCTGTATCTGCAGCCATAGTTAAACGATTACTAATTATAGCTCGACCCAAAATATCGTAAAGCGTATATTCTAAAGGTGTACTTTCATCTAAAGCTGCAACTCTTAAGGAAATATTGTTTACAAAAGGATTTGGATATATTGAGGCGTTAAAACCATCTTTTTCATCAATAACTAAAAACGGATCTGTAATCGATATTTTTAATTCACTTAAGCCATAGCAGTTTCCGCCATAGTTTGAGTTTGGTGTAATTAATACATAGCGCGCTTTCGCGGAATCAAAATCTGGGCCTTCATCACCTTCATAAGTAGATAGGCCAGAGGCTTGTGTCATATTAAATGTGCCAACATTAGTCCAAGTAACACCATCTAGCGAATAGTCTAAATTAAATTCTTGAATGCCGTAGTCTAGGTTTTTTGGTTCGTTGGCATTCCAAAATTGGGTCTTATTTAAAATATACTCATATCCTAAATCGTACATAATCCAATGAGTTTCTCCGTAAGATGTTATTGGGTTTTGTGACATATCACAAGATACCCAACCGTCAAACCAGTTGGTGCTGTGTCTATCCGGATAGCATTGTGCTTGAGTGAGTTGAAAACTCAAAAAAGCAAGTAGCAATATGTATATATTTCGTGTTTTCATCATGACATATTCATAAATCCTAATGGAGAAACTCCAGAAGCAGTATCATAAAAATTAGAAATATTTGGAAGAATTGTAGCAAGCTCAGATGCCGGAACACCAAACCATAAGGCTAATTCTGCCATATATAAATCGGCAGCTGTTGTTGGTATAAGTACGCTACCATCAATTATTTGGTCGCTAGTTAAATCTAAACTAGGGTAAGTTCCATATATATCTTTTCCGTTAACGGCAGCACCCATCATAAAGGTATTGCCACCCCAAGCATGATCTGTTCCGTTACCGTTTGATGTTAGTGTTCTTGCAAAATCTGAAACACTAAATGTGGTTACACAATCATTTACATTCAACTCCGTCATCACATCATTAAAGTATTTTAAGGCTGCATTAACTTCAGCTAATTTGTTACTTTGGTTTATTAGAAGTTCGTCATGATGATCCCAACCACCAATTTGAACAAAAAATATCTGCCTAGAAAAACCTAAAGTATCTCTAGATGCAATGGTTTTAGCAACCATTCTAAATTGAGCAGCTAAATTATTATACTCTGGAAGTATGGTGCTAAAATCTGAAATAGCATCAATTGCTGCCTGAAATTCTAAATTAGCATCGTTTGATGTTTTGATCGTATTTTTATAGGCGTTCTTAAAAACATCTTGATAATCTCGCTCCAACATGGTATTTAATGCTGCGGTTTTAAGTTCATTAAAATGTCCTGATTCACCATAACCATTAATACCAATACTTCCATTATTACTTATTGCATAAGGTGTAATGTTATCACCACGTTGAAAAATATTGCTACCCTGCAAGGAGATATTCATTGAAATATTTTGATTGGAATTCATGGATTGCACTAAATCTGCAATTTTCCCTCCCCAACCCGTATTGGTTCTTTCGTGTGGCCGCCCTGTTTGCCATTGCTGGATTTGATCGGCATGCGAAAACAAGCCTAAAGGCGTTTTAACAGCACCGCTTAATATATCTGTTCTACTTGATGGTTCTATAAGCGTACCAACATTAGATAGAAAAGCTAAATTCCCATTCTCAAATAGTTGCTGCACATCTGGCATGGATGGATGTATTCCAAACGTTCTGCCATCTGTGGTATTTGGGTTTATTTGTAGAACATCATTCTGAGGAATAGCTAAATTGGATCTTGTGGTGGCATATTCGTTATACTCTGTATTACCTTTTGGAATAAGCATGTTAAACGAATCGTTTCCGCCACCTAGTAACACGCATACCATAGCTTTATAATCGCCACCAAATGTGATAAGTGATGAGTTATCCATGGCACTTGCAGCCATAGCCTTCAAGTTTATTAAAGAAGAGAAGAGGGTGGTGTAACCTAAAGCAGCACAGGAGTCACCAATAAATTTTCTTCTTGATATGTGTTTTTTATGCTTTGTCATTTTAGGTTATTTAAGTACGGTATAATCTGGACTTATAAGTATGAGGTATAAGGCCATTTTTACTCTTACATCGGTATAAAGAAAATCTTCATTCCAATCATAAGTAATCGGGTCAATGGCATTAACGATAAGTTGTTTGGTTTCATCTGATAATTGCCCACGTGTAAACAATTTATCTAATTGATTTATGAGTACTTCACTATCTTTTGCATAATATTTTAAGGCTTCAAAATCTAACGGGCGGCCTTCCATATCTAAATCCCAGGTGTTTAGAACGGAGTAATATTGCGGAAACGTCCATAAATCGACTTCATTTATATAGTCTATACTTGTTGCCGAATTATGAATTTCAAATTCTGGGCCTACTAAATTGGCACTTGTAAACTCTGAGTTTGGCACATAAGCTGGTAAAAAAAAGTTGAATACATGCGGAGCGGCCAATGGCAATTGTCCAGTAGCTTCATAAAAATTATAGCCAACATTCCAGTTTTCGCCTGCGTCATTATCTAAATCTAGTTGCCTGGCTACATTAAAATAACGCATCATAGGTTCTATTAATTTTCCGCTTCTTGGGTTATCTATCCAACTACAATTTCTAGCTTCATCATCTAATAAAATAGCCTTTATTACTGCTTTCATATCACCTCTAACACCTTTTGTGTTATTAAAAGCTCCACTAACTCTAGAAATATAGGCTGGCGAAGGGTTAGATTTAACTAATTGTTGAATAAGGCGTAAGGCTATAAACGGACCAACATTTTGATGATTAAATAAATTGTCGATAGCAGATTCTATGTCTTGCATGCCCGATTGCCCACTTGGCACAACTTGACCATTCAGTAAATGTTTTTCTCCGGGTTCATGATAGTCATCATACATGGCCATAGGAATATCTTTTATTGCTAAGTATTGCCCAACTCCAAATTGTGGCGTTACACCCCAAGGGTTTTCCATAACATCGGCAGGACCAAGCCCCGTGAAAATTTTGGCAAATTCTTTTATATCATCATTATTGTAAGTAGGAACCCGATCACCACTACCATCTAAAACATAACTACCATTTTGGTTTAATTCATAAAGCCCAATAGTAAATAATTGCATAATTTCTCTAGCAAAATTCTCATCAGGATACCTGTTTTCGTCAGGGTCACTTTTTGGGTTATTATAATGACTTAAATAAATACCCATCATTGGGTGTAAAGTCATATCTTTTAAAAGGTTTTTAAAATTCCCAAAGGCATTATCTTTTAAAACATCATAATAATCGCCTAATCCAACACCATAATCGCCAATATTGGAGTTGAAAGAAATCACCATAATTTCACTTAAAGCCAAAGCAATACGTTGTCTTAGCAAATCTTGGTTACCAATATTACTTTCCCACCACGCATATTGAAAATGTGGCCAATACGGGCCAAAGTAATCATCTTCAGCACCACCGTTTGCTATAAATCTTGCTAAAGCCTCATCGTATATGGTTTGCGTAAGTTCGCCCATTGATGGTGAGTTTAAATCAAATTGATTATCAATCCAATCTTCAAAAGTGTTTTCAGAAACTGTTTTTATATAGTTTAAATCGGTACCAAAAGTAGCTTGAGCTAAAAAACGAGAAGTTTCTAGCAGGCGAGCATCCAACCCTGAACCGTTAATTGTATTATCTGCGCTGGCAATTTCATCCCAATCTAATCGGTTTTCTTGACTACTAGAAGTTACAGTTATACCATTGCTATGCCCAGCACCTAAATAATCTGTGTGTTGTTGCGAAAAGAAACAAATAGGAAAACACAATAAGAAGCAGAGTATGGGGTTCTTCATGTTGAAATCTTTTAAATTTACTATTGATTATGTAGGTTAATCAGTCAGGTAAACAATCAAATATAGTTAAAAATCAGATAGATAGCATTATTTTTCGATGAATGGTAAATACTTTGAATATAACTTCTATCATAAACTTTTATTTCATAATTTCAATTTTTAAATGTGAATATGATTAAAATTGAAATTGCCACATCAACCAAAGATTATCTCCAAATTGAAACTTTAGCAGATACTATTTGGCGAGAACATTACATTCCTATAGTTGGAAAACCGCAAATAGATTATATGTTAGACAAATTTCAATCGGCAAAAGCTATTGAAAGTCAAGTGAAAGATGGTTTCGAATATTTTTCGATGTTTTATAATAAAATTCCTGTTGGCTATATTTCCATAAAACAAGAAACAGACAGTTTGTTTTTAAGCAAAATATATGTTTTGAGTAATTATAGAGGCAAAAAAATAGGGAAGGCAACTATGCAATTTGTTGAAAATAAAGCCAAATCGTATCAGCTAAAAAAAATAAGGTTAACCGTAAATATTCATAACACAAATTCTATTAAAGCTTATGAAAAACTAGGATTTGATAATGTTGGACCAATTGTAGCAGATATTGGAAACGGGTTTGTTATGGATGATTATCAGATGGTTAAAAACCTGTAGTTTCCTGTTTCCATCTCGGTTGTTTCGTTCTTTATTAAAAATTTCACAGAGAATCTCCGAGTTTTCACAGAGATACCCAGAGAAAAATGAGGATTTTTCATGTCTATAATTCTAAATTAAAAACTAAAATTTTGTTGGTTAAAAATAAATTCTCTGTGAAACTCTGCGGTTCTTTGTGCGACTCTATGAAATAATCCTTATAACTTTTTCAGTTTTTATTTATCAAAAATCCTAAATCGTCAATAGTAAATCGTAAATCAAAAATAAATATCACCCTTCAATAATCTCTTTATATTCTTCAAAAAAAGATTCAAACAAACTCATATTAGTATTAAAAAACACCATAACATCGCGCCACGAGTTTTTGTTATGGATAGATACTTTTTGCTCTAAGGGCAGGTATATTCTAGAAATCTCTTTTTTATTGTCTAAAAAATATTCTTCCTCAAAAATAGCATCAGGAAGATAATCATCTAAAAGAATAGATTTTAAAGCCAGTAGTTTTTCCCAGTACTTAATGCGGTGTTCTAAATCGTCTTCTAAATCTAAAGCTACTAAAGCGGTTCTATTATCAAAATGAAATTTAAAGCTTAAACCTTTCAGCTTGGTATCATACAAAACCCATTTACGTGGAAACGATTTTCCAAAGCTGGTCCAAAATTCTTCTCTTAATATGCGTGATTCTTCTTTGCTAAACATGTAAAGCCCATCCTTATTCCTTCCCATGGGGAAGGAGACACTCTTGTGTGATTACTCGTTATAATTTAAACTCATTTTTAATTCTTCCTTTTTTCGTTACAGTTCCCTTTCCCGTGGAAAGGGTTAGGGAAAGGCTTTTTTATATCAAATAAGCCACACCAACACCAAGTATTATCGAAATAAACTTCGATAAATTAAACTTGTGCCCATCACCACTTTCAAACAAAATGGTGGTCGATATATGGAAAAATATACCAATAACAACCGCATTTATAGCATGTGTATAATCGGCAATAAAAGGTGCGTTATGCGAAATCCAAGTTCCTAAAGGTGTCATTAAAGCAAATGCTATTAAAAAACTTCCAATTTGTACTTTAGTGTAATTTGACTGTAATAAAAACATAGTAATTAGGGTCGCAATGGGAATTTTATGAACCAAAACACCATATACCATATCGTTGTGATCGTGAATAGAAAAGCCTTCTAAAAAACTATGAATACATAAGCTAATAAACAATAACCATGGGAAAGCCGTTTCATCTTTATGTATGTGTACATGCCCATGCTCTGCGCCTTTAGAGAATAACTCCAAAACAATTTGCAGCATAATACCACACATAATTAAGAGTCCAGTTTTTTTAGTTTCTAAATGGTCATAAACTTCGGGCAGCAATTCAAAAAGTGTTAACGCTAATAAAAAAGCACCGCTAAAAGAGAGTAGGAGCTTGGTGTTCCAAGACTTCTGCTTTTTAGTAATAAAGGCTAGAAAAAAGCCCAAAACAACTGCTAATAAAGGTAAAAGAAACTTATTCATTTAAATAAAATACTATTCAATTTTATAAAATTAATTTATAATACTCGGCAAGAGCAGACATAATTAAATGTCGATTATCTACCCGCAAGAGTAGGCATAACAATTCGCATGAGTGATAATAATAAAATGGCAATTATTGCTCTATTTAAAAATCATTACTAATCGTTCCGATGTTTTTGCACTAAACTTACTAAGTTTATAATCGCCAAAAACCTCTAATAAATATACGCCAGCCTGTTCAAAAAGCAATTCAAAATCAGCTAATGTAAAACCACGCACACGCTCTTGGAAATTATATAATTTATCATCGGCCGTAAAAGTAATATCTTTTATAATATATCCGTCTTCCACATAGCGTTTTAAATAAAAATCAATGCCATCAACCGTTTTTAGCTCTTCGGGTACTAAATTATCAATAACAAACTCACTATTCATAAAATCAATAACACCAAAGCCAAACTCATTTATTTCAGCTTTAATCGCTTTTATGGTCTTTAAATTATCGTTATCATCCTCAAAATAACCAAAACTGGTAAACAAATTAAAAACCGCATCAAACTCTTTGTGGTAGGGTTTACACATGTCGTGAACATCAAAGCGTAAACGGTGGTTTTCAAATTGTTTTGCAAAATTAATACTGTTTTCGCTTAAATCTACGCCCGTAACATCGTAACCAATTTTATTAAGGTATAAAGCATGCCTTCCCTTTCCGCAGGCCAAATCTAAAATCGTACCACCCTCTGGAATATTTAAATAATTGGTAAGCGTATCCATAAACGCATGCGCCTCTGTATCGTTTCTATCTTTATATAAAATGTGGTAAAATGGTGTGTCAAACCAAGAAGTAAACCAAGTAGTAGTGTTGTTAGCCATAGTGTTATTTGGGGGTTACCCCCGAGAAATGTTCGGCGGTCAGGCTTTTTGTTACAAGTCCTCGCTCCTAAAAAAGGGAGCTGTGGGCTTTCCACGTCAATCCTTAACCCGAATTATCAAAAATACCATTTCCAACTTAAAAATACTTACTAAAATTTGCCCTTTTTTACTTATGCTTCAAAATAAAACTTAACCATAGCTAAGGCCATGTTTGCGCTTTCTTTTTCGCTAATGCAAAAAATTGCTGTGTTTTATTTAAGCAATTTTAAATCAGAATTGGTATAAACTTTACGTTTGCCGCAAAATTACGTTATTTTTGCAATCTATTATTAGTACTGTAGACGAAAAAAATGGGAGAAAATTTCAACATGGTTGCCAAAACCTTATTTGGCTTCGAAGATTTATTAGAAAAAGAGCTAACACAACTAGGCGCCATGTACGTAAAAAAGGGCGTGCGAAACGTTTCTTTTTCCGGCGATAAAGGCTTTATGTATAAATGCAATTTAGCGTTGCGTACAGCAGTTAAGATTTTAAAACCCATCCATTCGTTTAATGTAAATAGCGAGCAAGATTTATACAATAAAATCTATGCTATGGATTGGTCGCAATACTTAAAACCTACAGGGTCTTTAGCTATAGATGCGACTATACATTCCGATTTGTTTACACACTCGCTATATATCGCACAAAAAACAAAAGATGCCATTGTCGATAAATTTAGAGAAACCGATGGACAACGTCCAAATGTAGACTTGAAATTCCCAGATCTTAAAATAAATGTACATATAGATCGTCGACGTTGTACAATTTCTTTAGACTCCTCTGGCGATTCTCTGCATAAACGTGGTTATAAAACCGCAACTAACATTGCGCCAATAAACGAAGTGTTGGCCGCAGGTTTAATCATGCTGTCGGGTTGGGATGGACAAACCGATTTTATGGACCCTATGTGCGGTTCTGGAACCATGCTAGTAGAAGCTGCCATGATAGCCTGTAACATACCTCCAAACCTAATGCGAAAAGAATTTGCTTTCGAACGTTGGAACGATTGGGATGTCGAGCTTTTCGAAAAAATTGAAGAATCATTACTTGGTAAAACACGCGATTTTCATCATAAAATTATAGGATACGATAAAGCTCCAAGTGCGGTTTCAAAAGCTATAGATAATGTTAAAAACGCTCAGCTAGACGATTTTATTGAGGTAAGACACGAAGATTTCTTTAAAACTAGAAAACCAGGCGAAAACAAACTGCACATGGTATTTAACCCACCTTATGGCGAGCGTTTAAATATCGATATGGAAGAGTTCTACGCCAATATAGGCGATACACTTAAACAAAATTATCCAGGCACAGATGCTTGGTTTATTACCTCAAATTTAGATGCTTTAAAGCATGTAGGTTTGCGTCCATCAAGAAAAATACAACTCTTTAATGCGAAACTAGAATCGCGTTTGGTAAAGTATGTGATGTACGAAGGTAGTAAGAAGGGGAAATACATGAATAAGGATTAAATACCTGTCTTTCGATTAGACTCAAGATAAACTTCGGCAGGAATCATATTAATACAACTTGTCATTCCGACGAAAGGAGGAATCTCATAATATGAGTTACCTTTTGTGATTTCTAAAACAATGGCAAACGTTCAAACTGAGCAATTAAAAACAACTTGCCACAAGCACGCGCATCAGATAATGCATCATGATGTTTTAAAGCAATATTATGCACTTTGCAACAAGCATCCAGCTTTGCAGGTTTATATCCTTTTTTACGGTAAATTTTAAGTGTGCATTCCCAACGCTCTTGCATAGTTAAATCGGACTGCGGAATATTATAATCTTTCATAGTTTTTAGTAACACGGTTCTATCAAAAGACTCATTGTGTGCTACAGTTACAATACCAGAAATACGTTTTTTAATTTCTGGATATACGCCTCTAAAGTTGGGCGAAAATCTAGTATCATCTTCGGTAATACCATGTACTTGTTGGTTGTGCCAATTATAATCGTTGTTTGGTGGTTGTATTAAGGCATGAAACTCATCAACTATAACACCATCTTTAAAGGTTACAATTCCAACCGAGCAAATGTGGTGTCCTTTTGCGGTCTCAAAATCTATAGCAGCGAAGGTGTTGGGCATAACTTTGGTTTTAAACGTAAAGTTACAGGTTTATGTTGGTTATTTGGTTTTAATGATAACCATAATTTCTTAGATAATTTGACTTCTGTTATGAGCTAAACGATTCGAAGGAAGTATTAGAATTTGCGATTCCGCTTATCGTGTTTGTGTATGATTTCGTTGCGTGGTTTAAGCACTAAAGTTAGCAAATAAATCACAGATAGAAAGTCCGCGAGGACTTTCGTAAGTAAGCTAGAACTAGCAATGAATTATACACGGTGTTGGCAACTGGCTTTGTTTTACTTATTTCGGAAAATGAAAGAACATTAATTCAATTTGTATAATTTTTTTTGAATCTTCAGGTAAAGTAAATTCATAACTAAATGAGGATTCATAACTGTCATTCACAAATCTTTTAAAATTAGAATGTTCTTTAATTTCTTTTTTTGCAGTTTCCATGACGCTTGTTATCTCATTTTGATTTACAAACATCATCAAAGCTGTTTTTGAGTCACGATGAGTTAAATAGCCTAATAATTGGTCAATAGCAGATAAAAGACTTTTTTTTCCTTTCCAAAACTTACATTCTGCAACGAATAAGTTAGTTCCGTCATTTGCATATTTGAGTAAAATATCTGTTTTTCCCTTTTTATTAAAAGCTTCCCCAACTCCAGTAGTTGAATCATATCTTGTTTCTAGAAATAACAAAAAAACATCCCTTAAATCTTCTTCGTGTTTTCCTTTATATAAAGATTGTTTTCTTTCTATTGATTTACCAACATTATAAATTATTTCTTTGATGTCATTATAAACCTGTTCTTGCAAGTAAGGTGTTATGTCTTTTCTTTTTGAAGTTTCTGAAACAGGTTTTGGAATGTTTTTTCTAACTACTGGTTTTGATGCTACGAAAGAGTCAGAATGAGGATTTACATTCAATCCTATAGCTTTCATAAAATCCATTTTTTCAGAAACCACACCTTTACGGTTTTCAATAAGTCGTGTTATTAGTTGGGATAAACCTTTGTTCCAAGGTTCTATTTCGCTATTTATTCTTGGGATATTTCTATTTAATTCTGATTTTATTTTCGAAACAGCAGAATTAAATTTCGTAGCATCTAGGTTATCAAGGGTTATAGTTGCTGTTATATCGCTTCTGTTAATATTAACACCTTTATCCAAATATACGATTCCAGAAGTAGATGGGAAACAGTCAAATAATTCTCTTTGTCCGTTAAACGGAATTTTTACAAAAATTTCAAAAACTTTTTGTTCGTAGGTCTCTCCCCAATGATTTTGAATTTTTCGTGTTGTCTCTTTGGGTTTTGATGGAATTGCTTCAAGTAGTTCTATTGGTTGAATAGTATATTTTAATTCAAGATTTTCTGTTAGAAGATATAAGTCAGTTGTATCAGTTATTTCTAGTGAATCTATTTCATTTGAAAGCACTTTTCCAACGTTACTTATGTAGTCAGATAAAAAATATTTGTTGAATACGTTTCCTCTCATAGTTTTTTCAGCTTGTTGCCAACGTTAAGATATCGTTCCGTTTCAATGAAGATATCGATTGATAAGCGAAGTTAGAATTTTCTGACTTAAAAAGCAATACGTACTTTTACGTATTTATCAACAAGAAACAAAGTGATTCCGTAACTTTAAGAAAAAAAAATATGACATTCAAACACACTTTTAAAGCCACAGTAAACTGGCAAATAGGTAAAAATGAAACCACACAAAATCCAAAAAGTTTTAGTAGAAACCATGTGGTTAGCATTGCTAATAAAAAAATACCTTTAGAAGTATCGGCAGCCAAACCCTTTAGAGGCGATGAAACCCTTTATAACCCAGAAGATTTATTGTTGTCTGCTTTAGCATCGTGCCATATGATGTCTTATTTATACGTTTGTTCGCAAAACAACATTGAAGTTTTAAGTTATTCTGATACAGCCGAAGCTTTTTTAGATGTAGAAGCATCGGGTAGTGGTCGTTTTACAAAAGTTACTTTAAAACCTGTGGTTACTATAAAAGATGCATCGCAAATAGAACTTGCTAAAGCGTTGCATACAAAGGCCAATAACTTATGTTTTATTGCTAATTCTTGTAACTTCCCTATAGAACACTATGCGGAGATATTAGTAGAATAGTTGGTTAGCTATTTATTTTTGATTTTTCAAAATAATCTCACCAGTTTCATTGCCTTCCTGAGAGCCATCAGGTTTAAATAATATATAATCAAACATCGTATTTATGTTTTTAGATACTTTTTGACCAGCCTTTAAATCTAAAACCAATCTTGGTTCGTTTTGCAGTAAACCATCAATATTATCGCCTTTCCATTTTGTAATTTCAACCCACATCCATTCTCTTTGTCCATCGGTACTTTCAAAAGGAAATTTAATTAGTAGATGGCTGTTTACAGGTAAGCCACCTAAAAATTGTTTTTTTAATTCGGGTATTTTTGTTTTAGCTCGTTCACTAGCTTCTTCAAGTTCATTATCATGTTTTAACATAGACACTTCATCAATAAAACCAAACAGTTTAGTAAGTACTTCATTATGTTCTATTTGTGGGTTGTCGCTAGAAAATGCAACTTCAATTAACCTGTTTTCTGGGTCTCCTTCTTCCCAAGATCCCTCAATAAGTTTTACATCAGCTTGTTTTTCAGCGTTTTCATATAAATCACTAAGTAGTCTCGTTTTTAATGACTCATTTTTTACAGAATTAATGTTAAGACTTAACAGACCTTCGTTATTAAGTGTTTGTTTTTCAAAAAGTGATTGTGCAATTAAGTTTATAAAACTGGCTAATTCTGTACCAGATTTACACGATAAGTTTTCGATGGTAATATCTGGTAGTCCGAATTTTGACATACCAAGTGTTATGGCTCTACAGAATTCATCTTTTTGATAAAAATGAATGGTTATATGATTTGATAAATTAACTGATGCGTTGTTAATTAAACGTTTTTCTTGCCAGAATGCTTTACTGACAGTCTCTCTTGTTTCAGAATCGTAAACAACAGCCTCTTTATCTTTTATTAATTTATAAACAAAATCATTAATACTTTTTAAGCTTGAAACTAAATCGTCTTTATTACAAGAAATATCTATAACTAAAGCGTGTTTAGTGCTTTGTAATTTATTTTTTTCTATATCTGTTAGACCTTGACTTGTATAATTTAAATACTCAAGGTCCATAGGTGGATAGTCTTCTTTTATATTTTTTACACCTGTAATGATAACATTATTACCTCTTATTGTATCCGGATCTGGAAATGTATCGTGCATTTTGAAAGTTGGATAATCACTTTTAAATATTTCCTTTGCTGATGATTCGTTTACGTTATCATTATCTAAATAATAGATAATATATTCAACGATTATAGTCTCGTCTGAAAGAATATTTTTTGATGTTTTGTTCTGAGAGCATGATAGCGTTATTGATAATAGCGCGAGAATTAAAAACCTAAATTTCATTTTGTATCTTTTTAAAGCTAATAATGATTATATTTTTTCTAACCAATTACCAAAAGCGTTTAACTTTTTCTCATTGTTTTGTAACCATGCTCTTGAATCTTTATTGCCAGATTGACTAATATATTGACAATAAGTTTCTATATGTTCGCTTTTAGCTAATTCGTAAAAAAACGTTGTGTAAAATGTCCACCAAATACCCTTGTGTTTCTTTTTTTTAAGTTCACCTAAAACAGTAAAAAATGAATCTGTGTTTTCCATAAACATTTCGTCTTCTGTTTTTCCTTTATTTTCTTCTAAACTTTTTGATGCCTCTAGCATGCCAACCATAAGTTCTGCTGCTCCAAAATCTGATTCTGCGCCAATAGCAGATATATTAATGTTTATATTATTAGGTTTGTCTTTATCTTTTGTTACGTTGCCTCCAAATTTATCTTTTAATAGCATATAAGCTTCAAGAGATCTACCAGAATCTGGCTCTAAAAATAAAAAATAGTGTAATGCCAATAAAGTTTGGACTGTATTACCTTTTTCGTTGTTAATATACGCTAACATGATATGGCTACTTGCATGATTGGAGTTGTTTTCAATAGCTTTAATAACGTGTACTTCAGCATTCTCTAAATCTCTTAGTTTATAGTAATTAAGTGCTAAGTTGTAATGTAACAAATAATTATCGCCTTCGCTTTTAATGGCTTTTTTAAAAAGCTTGATAGATTCTTTTGTTTTTCCTAAAACATCTAATGATGAGCCTTTTGTAATATAAGCTTGCATCATATGTTTAGATTTTTGTTTTAAAACATTATCAGAATACTCGATTGCTTTTTCGTAATCTTTACTATTGAAATAGCTTAAAGATATTTCGTAATTAACTAATGTTGATTTTGGGTCTAATTCTAATGCTTTTTTGTAAGTTTTGATTGCCATCTCATAATTTTGATCATCATGGTATTGAATCCCTTTTTTCACCAAATCATCTATAGTTGATTGTGCATTAATAAAAAACGTATTAAAAAGTATGGCTAAAAGAAATAAGTATGTTTTCATGTTTTATATATTTTTAAATATAAATTTAAAGCAAGTAGAAGATTTAAATCAATTTTCTAATTCGTAAAGATCTTTTTCGGTAAAGGTTCTAAATGCAAATTTGTAACCTTCATATGCTGCAATTGCATAAAAGAATAAATCCATTGGGCTAAAAGTTTCCATCATTATACTTGGTACTAGGCTATAATCTACCATTGATAGTATTTCCATGTAACCAAGACCTTCTTCGTTTGCTGCAAAGCCAATAATACTAAAGAAGTTTCCTAAAAAACAACTTATTATAGCAATAATACCACCGGTAATTCCAAATATTTGATCTATGCCATTACCTAAAAAACGCATTGAGATACCTACGCCTGCACCAATTGCTATTGCCATATAACCAATTTGATATCCAGTAGCTACTGTAATTGTTCCCCAAAGAATGGCGCCCAGAAGTCCAACTAAAATACCAGTAATTAATGCTTTTGGGTAGTTTTGTTCAGATTTAAAACGTTCAATATCTTTTTCAGAAAGCTTTTGTATAACTTGGTTGTGTTCAACAGGTTCTTCATCATCAATTCTCTCTACAACGGTATTGTCAAGTTCAAATGTTTTACATTCGTTTTCAAAATTAGCGATCTCACCTGTTAAATTACAGATAAGCCCAATTTTCATGTCAAGTTCTCGTTTTGTACATTTTTTACAAAATTTTAGCTGTTCTTCTCTGGTCATTTACTTAGTTTTTTATGGTTGGTAAAACTAAAATAGCCTAAATAGTGAGAAAAGAAATATGAATACGTAAGAAACCTTGCTTGGTAAGCTTATTTATAATACTTAAAAATAAAAAAGTGAGGCAGAAATAAGACTAAAATAGCATTTTTTAAGGCCTGTTTCTTGGTGTAGGTCTAGACCCTTTATCGGGTTTAGTAAATTCTACAGATTTAGATTGTTTTGCCTTCTTATAAAGCGGAATTCTATAAGCTAAAAAGTAACTGTAACCAACGCCAATACTACTGCTATCATAAGTTTTTCCAAACCCAGGAATGTAAACATTATCAAAATTATTAGGTATGGTTTGGCTAACAGACATCTTTAATTGCAAATTTAAACCTAAATATAAGTTGTTAAACAACTCAGCTTTCATTCCTAAAATAAGTTCTGCCCAAATTGCTGTAAGACCAGTAATTTCTTGTGTTGTGGTTGATGTAAATTGAGGTGCCCAGTATTGGTCTGTACTATAAACGGAATAGCTGTTTAAATCGTGACTGAATGAACTGGCACCAACTCTAAAGCCGGAATAAATCATGTTATCCATGTTTAACCAATTATCATACATATTAAAATCAACACCAGCTTTTATATAACTTCCTTTTGTAGTAATGTTTAAATAATCGTTGATGGTGTTTTTTTCTTCAATACCAATTTCGGCAGCTATATATAGTTTTTCTTTTAAGCGATAATCTGCCATAATTTCAAAACCAGTATAATCATCATCTAAAAAAGTACGCGCTAGTTTACCAATATCTCCTCCAACTCTAAGGCCATATTTAAGTTTAATTGTCTCAGAATCATCAATAGTATCAACAATACTATCATTTTGTGCATTAACAAACACACAGAAAAATAGCATGCAAACTATGCTACTAATGCGATATATTAAAGTGTGTTGTTGTCTCATCTTCTACAGATTGGTTATCGGTTAAAGGTGCTCTAGAAAGCATCCAGTTATCACCATCGTCAACAATGGTAAGCGTTACATTTTTAAAAACGGTTTTAAATCCACACGCTCGAGATACAAATACTTGTTCACGGCTGTAGTTTATTTGTATACGGTCTTGATTACCATCTACAAAATCATCAGAGTCATCATCGGGCGTGTCATTATCATTTTCAAAAGCATCGCTTACAAGAATGTATTCTGTAATGTTCTCTGTTGTTTTTAAAGGCAGAATAACGTTGTCAGTATCTGTATAAACATAGTCTGATAGAGCATCCTCAGATACATTATCTTCACTATCAACACCAATAACAACTAAATCAAATACATTTTTAGTATTATCGGTATCTGTTGCATCAAGAAAATCAATAATTAATCTTGGTGTTGTAGGTGTTGATTCTGGACAAATATCGTCACGTTCGCAACTTATTGAGAGCGCAGCTATCAATAAAATTGGAATTATTAAAACTTTAAAATACTTCATTTTTTATTTTGAAAAGATTCTTTTATTTAAACTTAACTACATATGGTTGAGTTTAGAATCACTTTATTAATTTAAACTATCGATGTTCCAAAAGTACAACATTTTCAACATGAAACGTTTGCGGAAACATATCTACAGCTTGAGTTTTTACTACTTTATATTGTGCATCCATTAAAGCTAAATCTCTTGCTTGAGTTGCACTATTACAACTTACATAAACCACGCGTTTTGGAGCAATGTTTAGAATTTGTTGTACAACATCTTTATGCATGCCATCTCTTGGTGGATCTGTTATAATAACATCTGGTTGCCCATGTGCTTCAATAAATTCATTATTAAAAACATGTTTCATATCTCCAACAAAGAATTCAACGTTATTTATGCTGTTTAATTGTGCATTTTCTTTTGCAGCAGTAATAGCGTCTGGAACAGATTCTACACCAATTACTTTGCTGGCTTGTTTTGCAACAAATTGCGCAATGGTTCCGGTACCTGTATATAAATCGTAAACCAATTCGTTTCCTGTTAAACCAGCAAAATCTCTTGTTATTTTATAAAGCTCGAAAGCTTGTTTGGAGTTTGTTTGGTAAAAAGATTTCGCGTTAATTTTAAACTTTAAGCCTTCCATTTCTTCAAAAATATGATCGTTGCCTTTATAGCAAATCACTTCTTGATCGTAAATAGTATCGTTGGCTTTTCCGTTAACAACGTATTGTAATGACGTTATTTGCGGAAAGGTCTCAGCAATATAATCGAGTATTAACTCACGTTTAACTTTATCTTCTTTAAAAAACTGAATCATCACCATAACATCTCCAGTTGTAGATGTTCTTATCATCATGGTTCTAAGTAAACCCGTTTGGTTTCTTGTATTAAAAAACTCTAAATCGTTTTCAATAGCAAACGTCTTAACAGCATTTCTAATCGCGTTTGATGGATCTGCTTGTAAATGACATTTTTTAACATCAAGAATTTTATCCCACATACCCGGAATGTGAAAACCAAGGGCATTTCTATCTCCTAAATCTTCATCTGATTGAATTTCTTCTAACGTTAACCAACGGCTATCACTAAAAGAGAATTCCATTTTGTTTCTATAAAAATACTGTTCAGCTGAACCTAGAATAGGTGTAACCTCTGGTAATTCAATATGTCCAATTCGTATTAAGTTATTAGTAACTTCCTTTTGCTTGTAAAATAGTTGATGCTCATAACCCATATTTTGCCATTTGCAACCACCACAAGTTCCAAAATGCTCGCAAGCAGGTTCTGTTCTTTTGTCTGATAGTTTATGGAAAACTGTAGCTTTTGCTTCAAAATAAGCCTTACGCTTTTTAAAAGATTGTGCATCAACCACGTCGCCAGGAACAGCATTAGATAGAAAAATGACTCTTCCATCTGGTGCCTTCGCTACGGTTTTACCTTTTGCAGCAGTATCAATAACTTCTACATTTTCAAAAACTTGTTTTCTTTGTTTACTTCTTCTAGACATGCTGCAAAAATAACAATCACAATAAATTAATATGATATTATTTCCATTAACTTTAAAGGAATTTTAAATTCATTTAAAATAAAATGAACCTTTTGTGTTTTTTAGCGTCTTTAGAATAGTATGAATGTTGTAAACACACATAAAAGAATTATTAATCAACCACAAGTTAAAGTGGCTATGTTGTTAGAAACCTTGGCCACAAAAGCAGATTGTGTTTGGCCAAATGATAAATGGCCACCTATTCGTTTTAAAAACGGATTAAAAGTTGGTGAAAAAGGCGGACATGGCATTATACGCTATTCGGTAGAAGAATATATTTTAGGAAAATTAATAGTCTTTAGGTTTTTACAGCCAAAAGGATTTAATGGGATCCATAAGTTTGAAGTGAAAGAAATTAATTCTACTTCAACTGAAGTTACTCATAGTATTATTATGAATACCATTGGCGTTAAAGCAACTTTACAATGGCTAATAGCCATAAGATGGCTACATGATGCTTTAATTGAAAATGCTTTTGATACCATTGAAAATAATTTCTTAGAAGTTAAAAAGCATACCAAATGGAGTTATTGGGTAAGTTTCTGGCGGTTTATACTAACACGAATTAGGTGAAAAAACAAAAGGTCTTTGATGGCGTTTTAGTGCGTCAATTTCAATCTGGAAATAAAAATGCATTAGCTACATTAGTTAAACGATGGCATAAAACGTTTTGCGAAAAAGCGTATTGGATTGTTAAGGATGCAGATGTGGCCAAAGATATTGCGCAAGATTCATGGAGTATTATAATTAATAAAATAAACCATTTAAAAACACCCGAAAGCTTTGGGATTTGGGCCTTAAGAATTGTGTATACAAAATCTTTAGACTGGGTGAAGGCTAACAAAAAACTACAAAATATTATTGTTGAAAACCAGCGAAATCAAGATGCTTTTCATGTTGAAAAAGACAATAATGAACCTTTAAAAGTTGCATTGTTAAAAACAATAAAAATGCTTCCTGATAATCAACAAATTGTTATTCGCCTATTTTACTTGCAAGAATACTCATTAAAAGAAATAAGTTCGATTTTACAGATATCTGAAGGTACAGTTAAATCTAGATTATTTCACGCTAGAGAAAAATTAAAACAAAATTTAAAAACTTAGAACTTATGAAAAGTGATAAAGAAAGTATTGATAAATTAATAAAAGAAACATTAACAGAAGAAGAAGCTAAATTCTATGAGAATTTAGAAGAACAAAATGTACTTCAAATGATTGGTGGGCTTTTTCAAGGAAAAAATAAATGGCTTTTAGTGATGATGAATGTAGTAACCGTAGTATTCTTTGGGTTATTTATTTATTGTTTAGTACAATTTTTTAATGTAGAATCTACAAAAGAATTATTAAAATGGGGCTTAGGAAGCATTGTATTTTTACTTGGCGTAAGTATGTTGAAAATTTTCGCGTGGATGCAAATGGATAAAAACGCTATAATTCGAGAACTTAAACGTTTAGAGTTGCAATTGTCTTCGCTTTCTGGTAGAATGTCTTAAATTACAAAAAAAAGCTGCTTAGTTGTAACTAAGCAGCTTACTATTAATTGAGGTTAAGTAATTATTTTTTGTTAAACTTAGTAAGTATTTTATCCATTTGTTTACCTGCAGCTTCACGACCACCTAATCCAAAAGATAAGATAATAGTTAATGCAACGGTACCTAATGTAATACCAAAGGCTAAGTTTATAATTTCGTCTGCAATACCCATAGTTCTTAATCCAATAGCTAAAAAGATTGCTAGGATTGCGATTCTAATTATTGAAGCAACAAACGTATTGTCATCATTTTTAGAGAAGTTTTTGGCAGCAATAGTAGCAATCCAATTTCCAACAGCTAAAATTACAAGGCCAAATAATATTTTACCTGCATAGTTTGTAATGGTATATAAAATTTCAGATAAATGAGAGAATTCTAACTTATCTACAGCCGTAGTAATACCAAATAATACTATAAAAAAGTAAACTAAATTACCAATTACTTTAACAAGATTTGTATTTCCAGTCATTGAAGATAAACCAGCTTTGTTAAAGAAGTTATTAAGATTCATACTGTTTAGTAAGTCTTTTACAAGCTCGCTTAAAAAACGGCCTCCAACAACAAAAAGAATAAGTATTAATGCCGCTACAATTATTTTAGGAATAGCACTAAAGAAATCTTTTAACATGGTTGTTGCAGGTTCCGATATAGAATCCATGTTTAAAATGTTAAAAGCAGAAATAAGTAATGGGATGAATATAAAAATGAAAACAACTTTTTTTAAGATGTTTACAAAATCAATGTTTTCAGGTAGTTTTAATTTAGGAACCAATTTTTGGATAGAATCTCCAGATAGTTCTACTAATTCAGAAATTATTGTGGCTAACATATAGCCTATGTAACATACTAAGCCTGCTCCAACAATGTTTGGTAAATAGCCCGTAAATTCATTTAGCATATTTTTTAAAGGATCAAGTACATTGCTCATGCCTAGCTTTTCTAATGCTAAAGTGAAAACAAAAATCATGACTAAAAAGTAAACAAGTTTGCTTACAAATTTTGAAATACTAATTTTTGAAGTTTTAATCTTGTCATCGATACCTGTTTTTTTAAGTAGTTTTGATACAATTCGTTTAAGTAATCCTGCAATAAACCAACCAATAATAAGGATGATAATTGCTGCTAAGGCGCTTGATAAATTACCACCGATAGATTGGGTAAGATTGTCTAATACATTTGATAAATAGTCCATAATTTTTGTTTTTTTGACGGTTATAGTTGATTATGGGACACATATAAATTTAAAAAGACACATTTTTTTGTTTTTTTTAATTAATTTCGTGTTTCCTAGGGATGATTTCTCTCCCACGCTGCTTTTTCGACACTTCGAAAGAATAAAGGTACAGAAGGAATTGCATGTTTTTATTATTTAATTTTTTTTTTAAAATGGCAATTTTAGACCAATTAACTTCGCAACAAGCGATAGATTTAGAAAACAAATATGGTGCGCACAATTACCATCCATTACCTGTTGTATTAAATAGGGGAGAAGGTGTGTATGTATGGGATGTAGAAGGGAAAAAGTATTACGATTTTTTATCGGCTTATTCTGCAGTAAATCAAGGGCATTCTCACCCCAAAATAGTTAATGCTATGGTGCAACAAGCCCAAAAATTAGCATTAACGTCTAGAGCATTTCATAATGATGTGCTTGGTCGATATGAGAAATTTGCTTGCGAATTTTTTGGGTTCGATAAGCTTTTACCAATGAATACAGGTGCTGAAGCTGTAGAAACAGCTTTAAAGCTTTGTAGAAAGTGGGCTTATGAAGTTAAAGGTATTGATGAAAATAAAGCAGAAATTATTGTTTGTGAAAATAATTTTCACGGTAGAACAACAACTATTATTTCATTTTCAAATGATCCTGTAGCACGTAAAAATTTTGGGCCTTATACAAACGGATTTATCAAAATAGAATATAATAACATTGAGGCTTTAGAAGACGTATTAAAGTCTAATCCTAACGTGGCAGGTTTCCTTGTAGAACCCATACAAGGTGAAGCCGGGGTTTATGTGCCTAGTGATGATTATTTAATAAAAGCTAAAGCACTTTGCGAAAAATACAACGTATTATTTATTGCAGATGAAGTACAAACAGGAATTGCGAGAACAGGACGTTTATTGGCAACTTGTGGCAACTGTACTTGTGAAAATAAAAATTGTTCGGATACTCCAGATGTAAAACCAGATGTTTTAATTCTTGGAAAAGCAATTAGTGGAGGCGTATATCCTGTGTCTGCAGTTTTAGCAAATAATAATGTAATGGATGTTATTAAGCCAGGTAATCACGGTAGTACTTTTGGAGGAAATCCAGTTGCAGCAGCAGTAGCTATGGCAGCATTAGAAGTTATTAGAGATGAAAACCTTGCGGAAAATGCATTTAAGCTTGGCGAGCTGTTTAGAAGCGAATTAAATAAATATATAACAACTAGTAATATTGTAAACCTAGTTAGAGGTAAAGGGTTACTTAACGCTATTTTGATAAATGATAGCGAAGAAAGTGATACCGCTTGGAACATTTGCTTAGCATTACGCGATAACGGTTTGTTAGCAAAACCAACACATGGTAATATTATTCGTTTTGCACCGCCTTTAGTAATGACAGAAGATCAACTATTAGATTGTGTAGGCATCATAATTAAAACACTAAAACAATTTGAAAAATAAATAATTAAAAAATGGAACAAAAATCAGCTTTTGAAAGTTTCGAATTAGAAGTAGGCGACGAAATTAAAGGATTATTAAAAGAGACCTCTTCTTGGACTTATTTTTTATCAATATTAGGTTTTATAGGTATTGGTTTTATGGTGGTTTTTGGATTGTTTTTTGGAGTGATTATGAGCGCTACTGGTGCCATGGGTGCTGCTAATCCTTATGATAGCTTAGGATTTTCAATGGGTTACTTAGGGCTAATATATGTCGTTTTGGGATTGGTTTACTTTTTTCCAATTCTTTATTTGTTTAATTTTTCAAGAAAAATGAAAAGTGCTTTAAGTACTTCTAATAATGATAGTTTTAAATCGGCTTTTACGAATTTAAAATCGCATTATAAATTTATGGGGATTTTTACTATAGCAATAATTTCAATTTATATATTAGTTTTTATTGGAGCTTTTGCTAGTGCTGCATTTATGTAGAAAAAGAGATTTGCAAATTATATAATAAAAAAAGCGACCAAATGGTCGCTTTTTTTTATTGAGTACATATAAATTATTGGTTTTGATATTGCTCCATCATTTCTTGAGATTGTCTTATCATCTCATCCCAACCAATTGTTGAAATTTGATAAATAGTATAAATAAGATATAAGATATTTATAACTAATATAACCAAAGCAACTGTTTTTGCCGTATCCATAGCTTTTACACTAGATGCGTCAAAATTTTCAGGGTTTAGTTTTGCTTCTTTTAGTTTACTTGTTGCAATAAAGAATGCAATACCTGCTAATATAAAGCCAAAACCGCCCATACAGCAGCATAAAAGACCTATAATAGCTAAAACGTAAACAATTGTTGGGTTGAGTTTTTGTTGTTCCATCTGTGATTTTTAATTGGTTATTTTAATAATATAACTTATTATAATTGTTGCTACCGTTATAATAGACAGAGCTCCAATTATTTTGTTTGAATGTTTAAATTTAAAGAAAATATTTATTCCAATGAATAAAAATAAAGTAATTAAGCTATAAATGGCTGGGTATATTTGAAACGCTGCAACAAATTCACCTTGAAATATCAATGCAATTGAACGCTGTATACCACACCCCATACATTCAACTCCAAGAATTTTTTTATTTAAACAAGGGAGCATGTATTCTTCCATAGTGTATTATAACAATAAAATATATAGCTAAAATACTAAAAGTCCATTAAGAAAATTGAAGGATTATTTTAATTTCTGTTAGAAACGATCACTTTTTTATTAAAAACCTGATTATCATCCAAGTCTATTTTAACAACATAAACACCATCACTTAAAGATTTTGTTGAAAACGAATAAGTTTCATTGTTTGATGCCATGAATTGATTCATAACTTGTTTGCCAGCAACATCAAATAAACTAAATGATTTAATATTTAAGCGATTAGGGTTAACGAGTATTAATTCAGAAATTGTATTGTTTTGAAATATTTTAAAATCGTTAAAGGTATCTACCGGAGTACTTAAAACACTACTTTCTTTGAACGTGATTTCAAAACGGTCGTTATAAACACCAGCATTTAAAGTAATATTAAATGTGTTGTTTATAATATCGGTATAGGTGTTGGTTTCATTATCAAAAATATAGATGTTAACATCTTCTGCTACTTCTCGTAAGGTGTTTATTTTTATGCTAAAATCTGTATTATCAGTTGATGCTTTTAGACCTAAACGTAATCTGGTATTGTCATTGTAATTAATAGATTTAATAACAAGTTCTTTATCACTAGAGATTAAATAAGCATCTGCAGCTAATTCACTTGTATTTTGACCATCAAAAAACTTATTGTAAACATGGTTATCTGGCGTGCCTGCTCTAAAAGCAATTACATTTTCTTTATAAAACGTATTATTTATATGAGTATGAATTCTAATTTCTGGAATACTAGTTTTGTTTTCAATAATAGTTTTATAATCTACACCATTATGAGATTTAGCTGTAGCTTTACTTTTTTGTTTTGATTTTTTTTCTCCTTTTGCAAAAATAGCACCGTCTGTTGCATCTTCAGGCACATATACTAATCTCATAGAATTATCAAATGTAGCATCTCCACCTCCTGAAATAAGATCACTTTGTATTATAAAACCTTGTCCTACTGCTGCAAAACGTCTTGAGTTGTTAGCGCTAAAATCAGTAGTGTTTCCTGTAGTTGTAGTATTAGTGCTTCCATCTCCATTATAGTTTTCAAATGCAGCCGAAGCATATGTTCCGTTATCTGTTGTTATGTTTGTTAAATCACCAGGTGTATAGACACCATAACCGCCTTCATAATCTGCCAGATAGTGAGAGTTTTTTACTTTTTGTTCCCAAAAGAATATTTCTCCACTTAATCGAGATTGATTAGTTGCAGAATTAACAAAAAATAGTTTTAAATCTAATGTTGAAGGATATGGGTTTCCTGTTAAAGTTACCGCAGTATCTGGAACTCCAGATGTAGGTTGGCCATCGGTTCCATCAAAAAGGCAACTTACAGTTATAGTGCCATTATTTGGCCTGCCTCTAAAATCTAAAACATTATTAGGGTTTGGGCTCCCTTTTAAAGTGAAACCATAGCCTGTTTCGGCATCTCCCGTATTGAAAATTTGTTTCCAACTCCAATAACCTTCTCCGTTGCGTAACGTATATAACCAGTAATTTGAAAGTTCTGTAGCTGTGCCCTCATAAGCTGGTGTGAATAGATAAGCAGAAGAGGTAACGTTTTCTAAATCTGTATCATCAGCTGGATCGTGAATATTGGATCCATTAAAATTTACATTGGCTTTTGTAATACCATCAATTGAAACACCAACTGGAGAACAAAAGTAATTATACTCGTAAACACCAGTAGTTTGGTTTTGGTAGATTGAAAGCTCACCTAAATCTGAGTTTTTTATATCTACATTTTGAATAAGTTGCGCATCTCCTCGAAAGTAAAGATTAGAGGTTGCTGTTTCTAGTCTAATATCGTTATTAACAAATACAGGAACATCTCTCACGTACATGTAAGTATTGTCGTCAATATATAAATCCTGACCGAAAATAAAATTGCAGGTAAAAATAAATAGAAATATAATTTTTTTAAACATAGACTTTGGGGGTCGTTTATATTATACAAATATATGTTTTTTTTAAATAATCGATTTTAAGTATACATTATCAATACAATAGGTAAAGTTATTATTTTTAAAAATGGAAGCTAAAATGTGTTTTTTAGTGTAATTTGCAAGCCTTATTATAACATATTTTTACATGAAATATTTAAACTATATTTTAATTATTATTGGCGCTTTTGTTGCGATGTATGCAAAAACAGGTACAGACCAAAATCAATATATTCTAATTGGAGGAATTGTTGTACTTATGATTGGTGTTTATAGGGTTTCTAGAAATATACCTAGTAGAAATAATGATGAGGATGATAATAAACCTGAATTAGATTAGATATGGCGTTTAAGTTAGGTGATTATGTTTTGGTGTTAGATGAAGATTTATCTGGTGTTGTTACCAAGGTAAAGGGAGATACCATTTTTATTGAAACAGAAGATGGTTTTTTGTTAGACTTTCAAGTAAATGAATTGGTTTTAAAGGATAAAAAAGAATCTATAGCATCAGAGATATTTTTAAATTCAAGCATTGCTGATGTAGTTTCAGAGAAAGAAATTCCTAAACGAAAAAATCAGCCAAAAATAAGAGCTAAAGATAGATATGAACCTACTATGGAAGTAGATTTGCATATTCATCAATTAGTGAAGTCTTCAAGAGGGATGTCTAACCATGACATGCTAACGCTGCAATTAGATACTGCTAGACACAAACTAGAATTTGCCATAAAAAAACGCATTCAAAAAATTGTGTTTATTCACGGTGTTGGAGAAGGTGTATTAAAAATGGAATTAGATTACCTGTTTGGACGCTATAACAATATAAAGTTTTACGATGCTAATTACCAAAAATATGGTTTAGGAGCAACCGAGGTTTATATTTACCAGAATGTCTCTAAAGATTAAGGGAAATCTGGCGTTACTACTCTAGAATCTGTTGTATCGTTATCATCTAGAACACCAAAATCATAAGTGTCTAAAGAAATTAAATCCAAATCAACATCGTAGATAATAAGCGTTATGTTATAGGTTTGAACTATAGTGTGTTCTCTATATGCAGTAGCTCTTGGAGCATCTAAATTAGCAATTTCGCCGTTTAAATAATCGGCTATTCCACCACCCGTAGAAAAATCATTTGCTGGGTTTTGATCCTGGCTATCTATTTCTTCATCTCTAGTGTCAAGGCCATCACCATCATCATCGGCATCTAAATAATCTGGAATGCCGTCTGAATCAGTATCAAGAGCATCGCTTAAATCACCATCATCATTTGGATCTGGGTCTTCGTTTTTGGTTAACACATTATCACCATCATCATCTGCGTCAATATAATCTGGTATACCATCGCCATCTGTATCTTGCGCATCACTATAATCGCCATCGCCATTTGGGTCCTGATTTTCTAGTTCTGCAGAAATGCCATCTGCATCATCTTCAGTTAAAATAGTTGTTAAAACAGCAGTTCCACTAGTAACTTCGGTATCTTGAGTTATACTTATTTCAGAGTTTGGTATTGTGTTACAGAACAAGTCGCTTGGTAACGAAGTGTTGCTATAAGTACGGTAATTAAAAGGATTTGTTGAGCTAATTGTGTATGTGTTTTCGAAAACACCAGTATCATCAACTTCAAAAATATCTTCTAAAGAAACATTATTTAATAATAGTGATAAAGATTCAGAAGGATCATCTTTAGTTTTATATAAAATCAAATCATTTGCACCTTCACAAGCTTCAAAAGAGGTGTCAAAATCTAATTCAACTGTAACAATATCACCATCATCACAAGAATTAAGTAAAAATATATTTATAAATAAAAAGAAAGAAAATAACTTACGCATTGCATTTGGGTTTTAAGCAAAAATAATAGAATTGTTATTTATAACGCTTGTTATTGATAATAATTTTATTTCAAGTATTTTTGGCACATAAAGTCCGTTAAAATATTAACCAGATTTATTATTAAAATTTAATTAAATGAAATCAGTTTATTTTGATAACGCAGCAACTACGCCAATGCGTGAAGAAGTTATTACTGCTATAACTGAGGTTATGAGGATTAATTTTGGAAACCCATCATCTTCGCATAGTTTTGGAAGATCTTCAAAAGCATTAGTAGAAAATTCAAGAAAAATGATTGCTAATAGTTTAAATGTTTCTGCTGGCGAAATTATATTTACTTCTGGAGGTACTGAGGCTGATAATTTGGTTTTAAATAGTGTTGTAAAAGATTTAGGGATTAAGCACATTATTACTTCTAAAATAGAGCATCATGCTGTTTTGCACACCGTAGAAAAATTGCGAAGTGATTTTAATATTGATGTAAGTTATGTTGATATAAAGCAAAATGGCGATATAGATTTTGAGCATTTGGAAAAATTACTTAAAAGTGATGCTAAAACACTAGTAAGCTTAATGCACGTGAATAATGAAATTGGAACTATTTTAGATATTAAGCGTGTTGCAGATATGTGTAAATTGCATAATGCATTATTCCATAGTGATGCTGTACAATCTATTGGGCACTATAAAATAGATTTACAAGATGTAAAGGTTGATTTTTTAGCAGCTTCAGCACATAAGTTTCATGGGCCAAAAGGTGTTGGTTTTGCTTTTATTAGAAAAAACTCTGGATTAAAATCGTTAATAGTTGGAGGCGAGCAGGAGCGTGGACTTCGTGCAGGCACCGAAAGTATACATAATATTGTGGGTATTGAAAAAGCCTTACAAATTGCAAATTCTAATTTAGAAAGTGAAACACATTACATAAAAGGAATAAAGCAGTATTTTATAGATAAAATAAAACAAGCTATTCCAGAAGTAAAATTTAATGGATGTTCAGATAGTTTCGAAAAAAGCACATATACACTTGTAAATGTTTGTTTACCAATCTCACCTAAAAAGGCTGCTATGCTTTTATTTCAATTAGATTTAAAAGGCATTGCATGTTCCAGAGGTAGTGCTTGCCAGAGCGGTAGTTCTAAAAAATCTCATGTATTATCAGAATTATTAAATGAAGCAGATTTAAACAAACCTTCTATCCGTTTTTCTTTTAGTACATTAAATACTAAGGAAGAGGTTGATTATGTTATTGGTGTTTTGAAAGTCTTTAATCTAGATTAACGGTGTGTTTTTGTTAAAATATGCGATAAAAATCATGTTTTTTAGATATAAGCCTTTTTTGGTAGTATTTTTTCTCTATTTTTAGCAATACAAGTCTCTCGTATTTTTTAACCAACCTGCTAGTGTCATGAGATTTATCTGTCTTTTTTTGTCGTTTTCTTTTTTATTAGCCGTACAAACCAAAGTATACTCGCAAGTTGGTATGGGAACAACAAATCCCAACCCATCTTCAATTTTAGATATTACATCTACAACTAAAGGTGTGTTGATCCCAAGAATGACAACAGCCCAAAGAAACTTGATTGGAACTCCAGCCGAAGGTTTATTAGTTTTTGACATCAATGAAGATGCTTTTTACTATTATGATACTACTGCAACTACTTGGGTGAAATTAGAAGGCTCTGTTAGCAGAGATAATTATAAATTGGTGAAGTCTGCAGCAGATTTAGCTGATGAATTAGCTGCTGGGGGAGGAACAGAATATTTGTTTACTGATAATTTTCTATATGAAATTAATGGCACAATTAATTTAGCCGTTCCAATTAATTTAAATGAAGCATATGTAGTAGGGAGAGATGCTAACGAAGATGTCTTAGTTAGTGCAGGTGGTACCATATTTTCTGGAAGTCAAGGAGGTTCAATTCAAAAGTTGACATTGTCTGCTCCAGGAGGTACTGTATTTAATCTGTCAGGTTCGGGAGCAGAAAGCTTAATTTTTAGAGATTGTATAGTTGCTGGCTCCAATAGTGTTGGTAGTATTTCAAATTTTAACTTAGTTTTTACTAGTATTGTTCAATATGTTAACAATACAAATGGTGTTGTTTATGCTGATATTAAAGAATTACTTTTAAATTCAACTGGGTGGTTTGGAAATAATAGCGGGGTTTATGAAACTTTTTCTGGTGATTTTGATATTATAACAAAGCAGGGAGGGTTTAGTAATGTTGTTGGGGCAACAGCAGCCTTAGATGTTACAGGAATTACCTCAATTAATGGAGCAGCAGGAATTCGAATTGTAGATTTTTACGGAGGTGGCAATTATATTAACGGAAACTCTCCTTATGCAGGGTATAATTTTACAAACGATTGGGATATAAATTGCCCTGGAATTTTAGTTGAAACAGATGGTGTCGCAACTGGAGATATTAATTTAAATTATCCTATTGGATCTGGCGCCGTTACTAGTTTTTCTGGAACAGGAGCAGGTAGTAGAACAAAAGTAATAGGAACTACTACATCTAATAATTTATTCAGGTTTACTAGTTCAACTGATAATAGGATTGTTTATGACGGAAAAAAAACAAGGTATTTTGGTGTTTTTGGAAGTTTGTCTTTTCAAGGAAACAACAACAATGCTATTTTTATATTTTATATAGCTAAAAATGGAGTTGTAGTACCAAATACAAGAGTCTATCGAGAAGTTGGTGGGAATAATGATGTAGGTGCGGTTTCTATAGTTGGTTCTATTCAATTAACTCAAGGGGACTATATTGAGGTTTGGGCAGAACGCTTCACTGGAAGTGGAAATTTATTAACCGTATCACTAAATGTAATTGCTGAATAAGAAAATCTACGCTTAAAACTTCATAGTTGTTCTCACATTAAAAACACGAGGCGTTAAGTAATTTGGTATAGCAATTTGACGTTTACTGCTTACATCTCTTACCCAAGTATTAGTTATTGAGTTTTGTACATCGAAAACATTGAATATTTCAAAACCAAAAGAAAGCTCTTTAAAAGGTTTTTTCCAGCCGTTATTAAAAGTCTTTTTAGAATCTACCAGTACATATTGCAAGCCAAAATCAGCACGTTTGTATGATGGTAATCTGCTTTGGAATTCATAAGGATCCGCATAACTAGGTGAGCCACCGGGCAAGCCTGTATTAAACACCATGTTTAAATACATTTTCACGTTAGGCATATTTGGCACATAATCTTGAAACAAAGCAGCGAACTTTAAACGCTGGTCTGTAGGTCTAGATATATAACCTCTATTATTTATGTTTTCTTCTGTTTTTAAATAACCAAAGCTCAACCACGATTCTGTTCCAGGAACAAACTCACCATTTAAACGCATATCTAATCCATAAGCATACGCTTTTGCACTATTATTTGCTGCATAACGAATACGAACATTTTCTAGGGTGTACGGATTAACATCAGTTAAATTTTTATAATATGCTTCTGAGGTTAACTTAAAAGGTCTGTCCCACATTTTGAAACTATAATCGTTCCCTAATACCAAATGAAATGATTTTTGAGCTTTCACATCGGGTTGGATGACGCCACTAGCATCGCGAAGTTCTCTGTAAAAAGGCGGTTGATAATATAAACCACCTGCAACTCTAAATAACATATCTTTTTCCCAATCTGGCTTTATAGCAAATTGAGCACGCGGACTAAAAACAACTTGATTTGATGTTGAAATACCATTGCCACTAACAGACCAACTGTGCGCACGAACACCAGCATTATACCAAACATCGCTAGCTCCTAAAGAACTTCGTTTACTCCATTGGCCGTAAGCTTGGAATCTATTTATTTGTGTGTTATTAGTAGCTCTAACATTTTGAAAAGGCTTTAACGGACCTGTAAACGGCTCATAAGGTTGCTCGTTTGTAGTTGTTTTAGGAGGTCTTAAAGAGAATCCAGCTGAATCAATAACTTCCCATTCTATCAAACGGTCTCTAATATCTTCATTGGTATATTTTACCGACCATTCAAATCTATGGTCATTAACCTTAAAATCGCCTTTGTGTTCTATATTTGTTATAAGAGCATCTAAATCATTTCTTCCATGATTAAGTTGGCTACCAATGCCTTCACTAAATTCAACTTCACCTAAATTTTCATCACCAATATTACTGTTAACTTCGCCTAATCTATATTGTGCTAAAATATCAAAATACTCTTCTTCGGTAGTGTGATATGTTGAAGCTATTAAATGAAGTGTTAAGTCGTCATTTGCAAAATAAGAGCCTTTAAAAGCTCCAAATAGCGTTTGGTATCTGTCTTTTTCTTGCCCATCGTAAAACACTAATAATGCTACAGGATCGGTTAAAGTGCCAAAATTAGTTTGACGCGTTTCTGGTTCAAAATTGTATTTGTTTATGGATGCACTTCCTAAAAAACTTAAATGAAATTTATTAGAAAACTTATAGGTAAAATACCCTTGAGCATCGGCAAATGTAGGTTTGAAATTGGTTTCTGTTTCTTTAGCATTAACTAATAAACTGTTATCACGATAACGGAGACCAACAATACTTGTGAATTTTGAGTCTTTACTTGCGTTTTCAACAGAAAGACTTCCGCCAAGTAAACTTAAATCGGCATTAACTTCAAATTGATAAGGTGTTTTATAAGTGATGTCTAAGACAGACGATAATTTGTCGCCATATTTAGCTTGAAAACCTCCAGCAGAAAAATCTACATTCTGTACTAAGTTTGTGTTTACAAAGCTTAAGCCCTCTTGTTGTCCAGAACGTACTAAAAACGGTCTGTATACTTCTATTCCATTTACGTAAACTAAATTCTCGTCATAATTTCCACCACGAACCGAATATTGCGTACTTAATTCGTTGTTATTGCTAACACCAGGAAGTGTTAAAAGTAAATTTTCTACACCAGCATTGGCACCTGGTATTTTTTTTACGGCTTCACGATCTAGTGTTACAACACCTTCAATATCTTTTCTTCTATTTCCTGAAACTATAACTGTCGATATTTGCTCCACAGAGCTACTCATCACAGGGTAAAACTCTAGATTTTCTCCTTTTTTTAAATTAAAAGTACTTACAACCTTTTTATAGGTTACATGAGTGAATTCTACCGTTAAATCTTTGTATGCAGGAACGGCTAAAGTATAAAAACCATTAACATTAGATATTGTCCCTATGTTACCAGATTTAATGCTTACGTTTTCAATAGGTTTATTGTTTTCATCTAAAATAACACCTTTAATTATTGCATTTTGTGCAAAACTTAGTGTTAGAATAGAAAAAAATAGGATGGTGGTTAATAGTTGTTTAGCCTTCAAAAGTGAAATAAATTTATTTTCTATAAAATAACGTTTCAAAAGTAGAATTATTTCCAACATTATCGGTAACAATTACTTTTAAATTGTTTTTGGTGTCCATTATTACACCATCATTAAAATCATACGTTAGTGTATTTTTTTTATAATCGTATTCCATTAATATCCATTTCCCGTTTATAGTTGCTCGGTAATTTGATATTCCAGAACCTACATCATTAATTTTAACTTTTAAGTACCTGTACTTGCTTAGCCATTGTTTACTCTTGAAATTTACAGCCGAAATAGTAGGTTTAATAGTGTCCATGGCAAGTGCAAATGTGCCTAGTTTTTTTGTGCTTCCAATTAAAAGCTTGTCTTTTCTTTTTGTATACGTGTAAGACGGGTATTTTTTGTACCCAATTAATTTAGCGATATAAAGTTTGTTTTTATCTTCATTTGAATACTTACTCACATCATAAGTAATGGTGAAATTCTTTTTAGCAGCTTTAATATCTTTATGAAGCTTAAGTGTATCGTTTTTTACTTCAAAATCTATATAGAAGTTTTCATAAAAGGTGTCTTTATAAAAATCGACACTTACATGTCCTGCTTTTAAATTAGTGGTTTGATCTGCATTAATATAATAAGGTGTTATTTTTTCTTCTTCGGGTTTTGAAATACTCTTTTTTGTGCCTTTTATATGGACTGTAACCCAAGATTCGTTGTTTTTAAAATCTGCAACTCTAATTTTATATACGGAGTACGTGCTGTCTTCAACCTTAATCACGCCTTCGTTTAGCGTAGATTTAAAAAGACTTAAAGGATTGTTTTTTCTGAATAACTTTTGAAGTCTTTGTTTTTTTGTTGAAAAGTGCTCATAATCAATTAGCTGATTTATATGTTTTGTCTCATCAAATGAAAAACGTTTAAAATCTATTTCAAAATTTCTACTTCCATTAATAAACGTTTGGATGTTATAGACACCATTTGAGTTTGCGGCTAAATCTTGTCTATCTATAGAGTTAATTGCGAAACCAATATTTCCAATAGCTTCAATATTTTCTGCAGTATAATCGCCGTTTTTTAGTGGTGTTAAGCGTAGTTTTTGTTTTGTGTTGGAGTTGTTAATAAAAGAATTTTTATCTAACGGGTAGGCGTATATAGATTTGATAATAGGATTTGTGGTGTCTTTAATATCTAATCCAAAAAGCATAGGGTTTATTGGGCGTTCTTGCTTATCTCTAATTTCAAAATGTAAATGTGGTCCACCAGAACCACCGGTATTGCCACTATAAGCAACTAGGTTATCTTTTAAAACAGGTAAATCTTCTGCTTTTGGAAATAATTCTATCTCATAAGATTCTTTTTCATATTGCTTCTTTTTTATAAAAGCTTCAATTTCTGGTGAGAACTTTTGAAGATGAGCATAAACTGTAGTATATCCGTTTGGATGTGTAATATATAGTGCCTTACCGTAACCGTAATGTGCAATTTTTATTCTGCTCACAAACCCGTTTGCAGAAGCTTTTACTTTTAGGCCTGTACGCTGTTGCGTTTTAATATCCATTCCAGAATGAAAATGATTAGAGCGTAACTCTGCAAATGTGCCAGATAGTATTAATGGAATTTCTAAAGGACTGCTAAAATAATCTTGAGGGTAATTATTTTGCGCACCAGAGAATAATGAAAAAACTAGAAAGAGGGACAGTATATATCGCATAAATTTGAATTGTGGCTAAATTATTAATTTGATGTGAAAACGCAAAAGATAAAACAATAATCAAGCCATGTTAGTGAAACTCTATTTTGAAAAGCCCTTTGGGCGAATTCAAAATAGTAAGTTGAACTCATCCCGAATTAACTTCGGGATCTCTTTATTTAATTTTTAGTAAACCTAGGCTATTGCAAAGTTGTTTTTTGTTTTGGCAATACCTTTGTGCATGCTGATGAACCCGCGTTAGGGATTGCAGAGGAAAGCCCACAGCGTAGGAACGGAGCGAGGACTTGTAACGTAAAGCCCGACCCCTTGTGGGTAACGCCCAAAAATTTATAAGACCATTTAAGTTAAGTGAAATTTTATGATAAAACAATTGTTAATTATGGATAGGAATGTTAACTTTGTGAGATAAGTATTGAATTTTGTAAATGAGTAATATTGAGGATATTGTAGATTCGTTAGAAAACAAGATTAGTAAAGTATTACACAAACTAGAGCTTTTAAAACTTGCTAATTTGAAATTAAATGAAGAATTAGAGGTTTCGAAGCAGGAAAATTTAATTCAACAACAGCATATTGCTAATTGGGAAGAAAAGTATGAGGCTCTTAAAATGGCAAATACAATACTTGGTAGTGACGATAATAAAAGAGAAACGAAGCTTAAAATAAACGCATTAATTAGAGATATTGACCATTGTATTGCTCAACTCGCTGATTAAGGCTAATTAAATTCAATGTCAGAAAAGCTTAAAATAAAGCTGTCTATAGCTAATAGAGTATATCCTTTAACAATTGAGTCAAGTCAAGAAGAAGGGTTACGAAAAGCGGCTAAAAACATTGAAGCAATGATAAAGCAATTTGAGCAAAGTTATTCTGTTCGAGATAAACAAGATGTTTTGGCTATGTGTGCCTTGCAATTTGCATCTCAAGTAGAACAGAAGTCTATTGATAAAGCAAATGTAAACGAGCATGTAGAAGAAAAGCTTAATGCTTTAAATGATATGTTACATTCGCATTTAGTCTCTTAAAACGTTCTTTAAAATAAACTAAAAGTTACTGCCTACATTGGTTATTTTTTTTGATAAACTCAACGTTAATTCTTTAAAAAGGGTGAGTTTAAGTTGTAAAAGCATGCTGCTAGTACTGGATTAATTTCAGTATCTCGAGCAGACCCTTGATCAGCTTGTTAGCCCTAAACTTGTTTTTAAGGAGTTTATACAAAACTTTATACTGGTGTAGGCTTTTTTATATACTATAATCAACTAAACAAACGGATGGATAACTCAATTATATTTGCAGTAGGAGGTGTTGTATTAGGGCTAATAATTGGCTTTATAATAGCAAAAACACTAGAGAAAAATAATGCTTCTAAACTGGTGAAAGAAGCAAAAAAGAATGCAGCTTTAATACTTAAAGAAGCAAAAAGTGATGGTGAAAACCTGAAAAAAGATAAGATTTTACAAGCTAAAGAAAAGTTTATTGAACTTAAGTCTGAGCATGAAAAAGTAATTTTATCTCGTGATAAGAAAATGGCTGAAGCCGAAAAACGAACTCGTGATAAAGAGTCTCAAGTTTCTAACGAGGTTGCCAGAAATAAAAAGCTTAACGAAAGTATTGAAAGAAAGATTAAAGACTATAATCACAGACTAGATGTTCTTGATAAAAAGCAGGAGGAGGTTGATAAGCTTCATAAAAGTCAAGTACAACAACTAGAAGTTATTTCTAGTCTTTCTGCAGAAGAAGCCAAGGAGCAATTGGTTGAATCTTTAAAGGGAGAAGCAAAGAATGATGCCATGGCCTACATTCAAAGTTCTTTGGAAGAAGCAAAATTAACAGCAGAGCAAGATGCTAAGAAAATTATTATAAACACAATACAACGTATTGGAACAGAAGAATCTGTTGATAATTGTGTATCTGTTTTTAATATTGAATCTGATGATGTTAAGGGACGTATAATTGGACGTGAAGGACGAAATATTAGAGCTATTGAAGCAGCAACAGGCGTAGAAATTATAGTTGATGATACTCCAGAAGCTATAATCTTATCTTGTTTTGATTCTGTGCGTAGGGAAGTAGCGCGTTTATCTTTACATAAGTTGGTTACCGACGGTAGAATTCACCCAGCACGTATAGAAGAAATTGTTAGAAAAACACAAAAACAAATTGAACAAGAAATTATAGAAGTTGGTAAACGAACTGTTATTGATTTAGGCATTCATAATTTGAATCCTGAATTAATTAAAATGGTAGGTAGAATGAAATACCGTTCGTCTTACGGACAAAATTTATTGCAACACTCCCGTGAAGTTGCTAAGCTTTGTGGTGTAATGGCTGCGGAATTAGGTTTAAACCCTAAAATGGCTAAACGCGCTGGGTTGTTACATGATATTGGTAAAGTGCCAGATGCTGAAGCAGATATGGAAACGCCTCACGCTATTTTAGGTATGCAATGGGCTGAGAAGTTTGGTGAAAAACCAGATGTATGTAATGCTATTGGAGCACACCACGATGAAGTTGAAATGAAATCATTATTAGCACCTATTGTTCAGGTTTGTGATGCTATTTCTGGAGCGCGACCTGGAGCAAGACGTCAAGTTTTAGATAGTTATATTCAACGATTAAAGGATTTAGAAGATATTGCTTTTGGGTTTAGCGGAGTTAAAAAAGCTTACGCAATTCAAGCGGGTAGAGAACTACGTGTTATTGTTGAAAGTGAAAAAGTAGACGATCAAAAAGCTGCTGATTTATCATTCAATATTTCTCAAAAGGTACAAACAGATATGACCTATCCTGGGCAAGTTAAAGTAACGGTAATTAGAGAAACAAGAGCGGTTAATATTGCGAAGTAATAAATATATTCTTGTGCAGGCAGGAATCTCATGTTAAAAACTAAAATTTATCCATATAAAAAATCCAGTGTAAGCTGGATTTTTTAGTTTCTCTAACTTCTAACTTATTTCTATTTCCGAGGGTGATACTTCTCTACAACCTTGGTTAAATGGCTTTTATCTAGATGCACATAAATTTCGGTTGTGGTAATGCTTTCGTGCCCAAGCATAAGCTGTATGGAGCGTAAATCGGCATTGTTTTGTAATAAATGCGTTGCAAATGAATGCCTGAAGGTATGAGGAGATATACTTTTTTTGAGTTCTATTTTTACAGCTAGTTGTTTTATAATTGTAAAAATCATGGCGCGAGTTAATTGTTTTCCGCGTCTGTTTAAAAACAACGTATCTTCATGCCCGGGTTGAATGTTTAAATGAGCGCGAATGTCTTTTCTATAAATAGTAATATACTTTTGAGTAACATCAATTATAGGAACAAAGCGTTGTTTGTCGCCTTTTCCAGTAACTTTTATAAAACCTTCATCAAAAAACAAATCTGAAATTTTTAGGTTTATAAGTTCGCTTACTCTTAAGCCGCAACCATATAATGTTTCTAACATGGCTCTATTGCGTTCGCCTTCTGGTTTGCTTAAATCTATGGCTTTTATAAGACTGTCTATTTCTGCTTCTGATAAAGTGTCTGGAAGTTTTCTGCCAATTTTTGGGGATTCTATAAGCTCTAAAGGGTTGTCTTTTCTATAATCTTCGAACACTAAATAATTAAAAAAACTTCGTAAGCCGGATATTATTCGTGATTGTGATCTAGCATTCACGGTTTTGGCTATCGTATAAATAAACTGTTGAATAGTTTCTGTGCTTATAGAAATTGGTGAAGCGGTAATGTTATGGCTTTCTAAATACGCCATTAACTTATTTATATCTAAGCTATAATTATCAATTGAGTTTTTAGATAAACCTCGTTCAATCCTTAAGTATAGTTGATAATCTTTTAAAGCATTTTTCCATTTCATAGGTGTAAATGTAATTAAATAACAAGTATATAGGTAAATTTATAATTTTAAATCTAGTCGTAATTATTATAAATTGTTAATAACTTACTTTTTAACACTCTAATTATTAGTGTTTTGTGTTTAATTGTTGATTAGATTGTTAATAACTTGGGTAAATCTGTAGTGTTTTTCAAAAAAAAGATGTTAATTTGTTATAATCAAACTAAAAACATTTTAAATTATGAAAAAATTATTATTATGTATTGCCATTGCAGTATTAGGTTTTACCAATGTTAATGCGCAAGATCAAGCTATTAAAGCAAACCCAATTGGTTTAGCATTTGGAGTTGCTAATGCAGGTTATGAGTTTACAGTAAACGATAACCAAACTGCAACTATTTCTGGATTATATTATAACATTTCTGATATTTCAGGTTTTGGAGCAGGAGCTGAATATAGATTTTATTTCTCAAGCGGAGAAGCTTTAAGAGGTTGGCATGCTGGTCCTTCTGTAGGATATTTTTCTTTAAAAGATGATCTTGACACATCAGCTGGTTTCTTCTCAATTGGAGGTGAAATAGGACACCAATGGATTTTAGGTGAGCATTTTGTTATTGATACCTTTGCTGGTTTAGGCTATGTTGCTGGTAATTCAGACGACTTTAATGTTTCTTTAAGTACAACTACAATTAGTTTAGGGGTTTCTCTAGGTTATGCTTGGTAAAAAACTTTAAAATAAAAAAAAGGGAAGCTATGAGCTTCCCTTTTTTTATGCTCAATTTTTAATATATTTACTTTATGAAAAAACTAATCATCATCAACGGTCCAAACTTAAATTTATTAGGAAAAAGAGAAACTAATATTTACGGGAATTTGACTTTTACAGAGTTTTTTGACGACATAAAAGGGAAGTATCCAGATGTGCAATTAGATTATTATCAATCTAATATAGAAGGTGAGTTGATAGATAAACTTCACGAAGTTGGATTTAGTTTTGATGGTGTTATTTTAAATGCTGGAGCTTATACACATACTTCAATTGGTATAGGCGATGCGATAAAAGGTATAGAAACACCTGTTGTAGAAGTGCATATCTCTAATACATTTGGTAGAGAAGAATTTAGACATCAATCTTATATATCGCCAAATGCTAAAGGTGTTATTCTTGGTTTTGGGCTACAAAGTTATGAATTAGCCATTCAAAGTTTTTAAATTAAAAATGAAGAGGTTAGTCTTATTTCTTATAATTTGTTCTTTTAGTTTTTTATCAAAAGCGCAATCTAATTCCAGTTTTGGTGTTAAAGGCGGATTAAACCTTACCTTTTTCAAGGTAGTACAATATAGTTTTGGTGAAATTTCAGAAACAGAAACAGGATATTATGGAGGCCTGTTTTTAGATTTTGAAATAGATGATGGGTTTTCTATCCAACCTGAATTATTATATATTGGCTTAAACGATTTTCATTTTTTAAACGCACCTATTTATACGAAATATGAGGTTGCTCATAATTTAGATGTTTTGGTAGGGCCAAGCATTAACTATTTTTTTGATTTCTTTACTAGTAAACTTAAAATACGTGCCGATTTAAGTACAGCGTATAATATAACATCTGCTTTAGACTTACACATCAAGTATACCATAGGTTTTCAAGAATTAACTCCCAACGGATTGTTTATTGGAGTAGGGTATAAATTATAATAGAACATACTTCAATTTGGAATCGTATTTTTTATAATTAATGGTGATAAGTCACCTTCTTTCTAAAAATGTAATTTCACAAATAATTAACTTTAGTTTTTGCTTTAATTATAATTCTCTTATGAGAGTTTTAAGACCATATGGTCTTAGATTTGTTTTATATTAATCAATAAAATTTAAGCTGTGAGAATAAAAATTACTTTACTAGTTCTAGTGGCTTGTTTTAATATAGTTTTAGCTCAAGAGGATAAGATTGCTGATAGTTATAATATTTCGGAAGAGGTTAATGTCAATAATCAGGTATTGCCCTTCTCTAAATATTTTTCTGAATATACATTAAGCAAAAACTGGATTTTAAGAGCAGAAAACTTAGAAACTAACTTTGGTGGTTTAAACACGACTTACAAAGTGAAACAATTTCCACTACTAGCCAAATATAGTATTAGTGATAAGTTTAGTGCTTTATTTGGAGTAACAACAAATTTAATATTAAAAAATGGTGCAATTGAAGATGTTTCAACTTCAGCAACCTTAGGCACTCAATATGAATTTACCGAATCGTTTTTAATGGAGGCAAGGTTAAATATTAACTTAAATTCTGATACACCGTTGCAATCTAAGTTACCAACAACAAACTCCATTTTTAAATTAGGCGCTAAATATAAATTCTAAAGCAAAAAATGCGATTCAAAATTTGAATCGCATTTTTTTATATTTATTTGTCCATCCCAGTTAAAGTTCCTCCCTTCTGGGGAGGCTAGGAGGGGCTTTTTTCTTATAAATGGATCACCTCATCATAAGCAGCTGCAACAGCTTCCATTACTGCTTCACTCATAGTTGGATGTGGGTGAATTGCTTTTAAGACTTCATGTCCAGTAGTTTCAAGTTTTCTACCTAAAACAGCTTCAGCAATCATATCTGTAACACCAGCACCAATCATGTGGCATCCTAACCATTCACCATATTTAGCATCAAAGATAACTTTTACAAAACCTTCTTTGTTTCCTCCAGCACTTGCTTTACCAGATGCAGAGAACGGGAATTTACCAACTTTAATATCTAAACCTTTATCTTTTGCTTGCTTTTCAGTTAATCCAACCGAAGCAATTTCAGGAGAACAGTAAGTACAACCAGGAACGTTTCCGTAATCAATAGCTTCTACATGTTGTCCTGCTAACTTTTCTACACATAGGATTCCTTCTGCAGAAGCAACGTGTGCTAAAGCTTGACCAGGAGTAATATCTCCAATAGCATAATATCCAGGAATGTTAGTTTGGTAAAAATCGTTTACAATTACTTTGTCTCTGTCAACTACAATACCAACATCTTCTAACCCAATATTTTCAATATTAGATTTAATACCAACAGCACTTAAAATAATATCAGCTTCAAGAACTTCTTCGCCTTTACTCGTTTTAACAGTAGCTTTAACGCCTTTACCAGAAGTATCAACAGATGTTACTTCAGAAGAAGTCATAATCTTGATGCCCGATTTTGTAAAAGAACGTTCTAATTGTTTTGATACATCATCATCTTCAACAGGAACAATTTTTGGTAAATATTCAACAATAGTTACTTCAGTTCCAATAGAGTTGTAGAAGTAAGCAAACTCAACACCAATAGCACCAGAACCAACCACAATCATTTTCTTTGGTTGTTTCTTTAATGTCATGGCTTGTCTGTAACCAATTACTTTTTTACCATCTTGAGGTAAGCTTGGTAGCTCACGAGAGCGAGCACCTGTTGCTATAATTATGTTGTCTGCACTATATTCAGTTCCATCAACTTCAACCTTTTTGCCAGGTTTAATTTTTCCGAATCCGTCTATAACATCAATTTTATTTTTCTTCAATAAAAACTGAACACCTTTGCTCATACCATCTGCAACACCACGGCTACGTTTTACAACAGCATCAAAATCATGGTCTGCATCTTTTACTTTTAAACCATAGTCTTCAGCATGTTTTAAGTATTCAAAAACTTGAGCAGATTTTAATAATGCTTTAGTTGGTATACACCCCCAATTTAAACAAACCCCACCAAGGTTTTCTTTTTCAACAATAGCGGTTTTAAAACCTAATTGTGATGCTCTAATAGCTGTTACATAACCACCAGGACCACTTCCAAGAACAATAATATCGTATTTACTCATTTGTTTAAACGTTTAGGTTGCGAATTTACGAAATCGATTTTTAAAAAAGAATTTAGAACCTTATAATTCGAAAAAAAAGTAATGTGTTAAAATAATAATGCTTTTGTTGAATATTTAATTGCTTAGAATAAGAGTTTTTAATCATATTTAAATTGGTATTGCTACCTTTGTCAAGCAAGTTTTTATTTATGAACATACCTAGAACGAGTTTTCCTCGAATAGTAATTATTGGTGGCGGTTTTGCTGGTGTTGCATTGGCCAAAAAATTATCAAAGCAAGAAGTGCAAGTGGTACTTTTAGATAAACATAACTATCACACGTTTCAACCTTTATTATATCAAGTATCTACGGGAGGATTAGAGCCAGATTCTATTGCCTATCCCATTAGAAAAATTTTAAAAGACTTTCCCAATTTCTATTTTAGATTGGCAGATGTCGAAGAAATAGATACCAATAAGAATAAAGTAAAAACAAACATAGGTAATTTAAAATTTGACTATTTAGTTGTGGCATCAGGTTCTACAACTAACTTTTTTGGAAATACTGAAGTTGAAAAACACAGTATGGCAATGAAAACCATACCGCAATCCTTAAATTTAAGAAGTTTAATTCTAGAGAATTTTGAGGAAGCTTTACTAACCTCAGATTTAAACGAGCGTAACGCTTTAATGAATTTCGTTATTGTTGGTGGTGGCCCTACAGGTGTAGAACTTGCAGGTGCTTTAGCCGAAATTAAAAAAGGTATACTTCCAAAAGATTATCCAGACTTAGATACCCGTTTAGCACAAATACATATAGTACAATCTAGTGATTGCATTTTAAAAGGGATGAGTGCAAATGCATCTAAAAAAGCAGAAGATTTTCTAGAAAAACTAGGAGTAAATGTTTGGACAAATGTTCGTGTAACAAATTACGATGGTAAAACCGTTACCACAAATACAGATTTAACTTTTGAAACAGCAACCTTAGTTTGGGCAGCAGGAGTAAAGGGCGCAACAATAAAAGGACTAGATGCCCAAGAATTTGTAACTCGCGGTAACAGAATATTAGTAAACGAGTTTAACCAAGTAAAAGGGTTTGAAAACGTATTTGCGATTGGAGATATTGCATGTTTGGTAAGCGACGCGTTTCCTCATGGATACCCAATGATGGCGCAACCGGCCATACAACAAGGCGACCAATTAGGAGATAATATTTTAAAATTTATAGAAGAAAAACCAATGACACCCTTTAAGTACAAAGATAAAGGTGCTATGGCAACCATTGGTAGAAATAAAGCCGTTGTAGATTTAAAAAACTGGAAATTTCAAGGCATATTTGCCTGGTATGTGTGGATGTTTGTGCACCTCTTTTTCCTTATAGGCTTTAGAAACCGTATGGTGGTATTTGTAAACTGGGTTTATAACTATGTACGTTTCGATAGAGAAGCACGATTAATTATTCGTCCGTTTAAAAACAAAGTAAAAGAGTAGGTTTTTTTATTTGGGCGATCCCCGAAGAAAAATCGGGTCAGGCTTTCACTTCTCGCTCCCTCCTGCGTCGGGGAGCTCAGACAAACCGTTCAATCCTTATCGCGGGGGGTGTTTGTTAGTTCTTAGTTTTAAACTTTACGTATTTATATTTTTTCAAGTATTTTTCTTTTTTTGAGTAAACGCCCAGAACCGCAACTGAAAACTGTAAATTTTCTAAAGATCATCCGTAAAATGTCGGCGCTCTTTATCACAATTAAACTTGTCCTTGTTATATCCTTTAGAATCTCCTTTAGGAATAGACAGCGATTTCCAATCCGCACCTTTAAGTAGTTTGCCTAAAAACACAATTTGCCCAACATGATACGCATAATGCGCCAATTGTCTGTTAATGGCTTCAGTCACGGTATGTCCACCGTTTCTAATATAAATAATACGTTCTAAATCTTCAGGTTTTAAAGGTTTTATGGCCTTAAATAAACAAAACCAACCACTTTCCCAAGCTGCGATTACTTCTTCTTTTGAGTTGAAATCACTATCAAATTCATCATCTCTATTTCGCCATGCCTTTTCGCCATCTTCAGTTAAAAAATTAGTCCATCTACTTAGCATATTTCCAATCATATGTTTCGCAAGTATAGAAACGCTATTGGTATCTATATCACTTTGCCAAAGCATTTCATCAAAACTAAGCTGGTTAAACGTTTTGTCGCCTAAGCTTTTATAATATTCAAATTGTTTAATAATGCTTTCCAAATAACTTTCCATGTACTAAAGGTAAAGCGTCAATTTTTAAATAGCAAGCTTTTAATATACATGAGTATGTTTTTTAGAATTTAGTTTTTAAGATTTAGAAATTAATTACTTGGAATAAACTTTAAAGACATACCATTTATACAATGGCGCTTTCCTGTTGTTGCTTTTGGGCCATCACCAAATACGTGACCTAAATGCCCGCCACAAGTTGCACAATGTTCTTCTGTTCTTGCATAGCCTAAGTCGTAATCAGTAGAAAAATCTACATTACCCTTAATTTCTCTATCAAAACTTGGCCAACCAGATCCAGAATCGTATTTATGTTCACTTTTAAAAAGGGGTGTTTCACAGCCTTTACATACATAAATGCCTTCGCCATTTTCTATGTTTAATGGGCTGGATAAAGCGCGTTCTGTTCCTGCTTGTCTTAAAACATAAAACTCTTTAGCGGTTAATTGAGCTTTCCATTCAGCTACGGTTTTAGTAATTTTATATATTTTGGTAGTTTCTTTAGTCTTTTTTTGAGCAATAGAGTTGCAATTAAAGCATAAAACTAAAGCAAAAGCAATTAATAATTTATTCATAATTATATCAATTTTATAGACAATCAGTCGTAGAATTTTAATAAAAATAACAGATTTTTAAAACTATGTGACAAAAAAACAATTTAAGTGTCTAATATTAAAGATACAATTTTTGTATTTTTAAAAACTAAAAAAAACCTAGGAATTATGAAAATAAAACATACTTTTTATTTAATCGCTATAGCTCTTTTAGTAGTTGCATGTGCTACAAACCCTTTTACAGGAAAAAAGACTATGGCTTTAGTGCCAAATTCTCAGTTGTTTCCAACAGCTTTTGCACAATATAGCCAGTTTTTAAATGAAAATAAAGTTATTACTGGTACTCAAGATGCCGAAATGATTACAAGAGTAGGACAACGTATCGCTGTTGCAGCAGAACGTTGGTTAAATGCTAACGGAAATCAAGGCTATTTAAATGATTATAAATGGGAGTATAACTTAGTTGATGATGCAACTGTTAATGCTTGGTGTATGCCAGGAGGTAAAATTGTGTTTTACACAGGTATTTTACCAATAGCAGCAAATGAAACAGGAGTTGCTGCAATAATGGGACATGAAGTTGCACACGCTTTAGCAAACCACGGACAGCAACGTATGAGTGCAGCATATCTGCAACAAGGTATTGCTGTTGCTGGTAATATTGCAATTAAAGACGAAAACTCTCGAAATGCTTTTAACCAGTACTACGGTATAGGTTCTCAATTGGGTGTTATGTTGCCTTTTAGTAGAAGTCATGAAACTGAGTCAGATCAAATAGGTATTTATTTAATGGCTATTGCAGGTTATAATCCAGATGAGGCAGCAGAGCTTTGGAAGCGCATGAAAGCAAATAGTGGGGGGCAAGCACCACCAGAATTTATGAGTACGCACCCAGCAAACGATACAAGAATAGCGAATCTTACTAAATGGGCACCTTTAGCTAAGGCTGAAGCTCAAAAATTTGGTATCACAACGTTTAGATAACTTTTAATTATCATCCAAATAAAAATATTTGTTTACTTTAGTAAGCTGCTCATAAAAAGGGCAGCTTTTTTATTATGGCATTATTAGAAAAAGGAAGTAAAAAACTATTAAATGCATGGGCGTTTTATGATTGGGCAAACTCAGTTTATACGCTTACAATTGCTTCATCAATATTTCCTATATTTTATTCGGCTTTATTTCTTAAAACCAGTTCGCAAGTTAAAACAGTTTGGGCATTTGGTTTTGAGTTTAAAAGCACAGCGCTAATAACATTTGTTACCGCGTTTACTTTTTTAGTGGTTGCATTTACATCGCCAATCCTATCTGGAATAGCAGATTATGTGGGTAATAAAAAGAATTTCTTGAAGTTTTTCTGTTATGTAGGTAGTGCTGGTTGTATTGGTTTGTATTGGTTTGATATTAGTCCAGACAAAATACATTTAAGTTTACTATTCTACTTTATGGGTTTAATAGGGTATTGGGGGAGTTTGGTTTTTTATAATTCTTATTTGCCAGATATTGCTTTTCCCGAACAACAAGATAGAATTAGTGCTAAAGGGTTTTCGCTTGGGTATTTTGGTAGTGTGCTCTTGCTTGTTTTAAACTTGTTAATGGTTATGTTTCCTGAGTGGTTTGGTTTTGATATTAGTATATCTAATACTATTCTGGAAAATGGTTCTGAAACAGAAATTAATGACGCATTAAAAGTAGCGAAAGATGCAGCTTCTTTTGAAGCTATGAAAATATCGTTTATAACTGTTGGTCTATGGTGGGTGCTGTTTAGTCAGTATTCATTTTATTTTTTACCTAAAGGGGTGTCGTCTGGTCATAAAGTAACAAAAGCTATTGTTTTTAATGGTTTAAAAGAATTACATCTAGTTTGGAAACAATTAAAGCAAAACTTAAGACTTAAACGCTATTTATATGCCTTTTTTGTGTTTAGTATGGCGGTGCAAACTATAATGTTGGTAGCTGTTTATTTTGGTGAAGAAGAAATTGACTGGGGAGGAGATAGTCAAAAAACCATGGGATTAATAGTTAGTATTTTGGTGATTCAATTGGTTGCTATTTTGGGTGCATTTTTAACATCTTTAGCGTCTTCAAAATTCGGGAATATTAAAACATTAATCGTCGTTAATTTTATCTGGATGGGATTGTGCTTTTATGCTTATTTCATGCAGACGCCAATGCAATTCTACATTGCGGCTGGCTTTGTTGGTTTGGTAATGGGAGGTGTACAATCTTTAGCACGTTCTACATATTCAAAATTTTTACCCGAAACAGAAGATACGACGTCTTATTTTAGTTTTTATGATGTTGCTGAAAAAATAGGCATTGTTATAGGTATGGTTATTTTTGCTTTTATAGATCAAATTACAGGCAGTATGCGAAATGGTATTCTATTTCTATTTGTCTTCTTTTTGGCGGGCATTGTTTTGTTGTTTAGAGTGCCTAAAACACAAGAGTAGTTAATTTAAAATGAGTCTTTTTAACCGGTATTACTCTTTTATTTCATATTCATAGAAAAGGTAAGAAAATTAATTAGTACGTTTGTCTCTTAATTTTTTTATTTATGAATTATAAGGATGTTGCCAAAGTTTTAAGTGTTGTTTTTTTATTTATTATGTCTTCATGTAATATTGAGCCTTTTGAAGGTGATATTACAGATGTAGTTGATTCTTCAGCTGGTTCTGGTGAAGGTGTATTTAAAGTAGATTTTGATGGAAAAACATTTGTTTCTGATAACCCTATAGCTACAGTATTAGATGATGTTATTAATATAACGGGGATAAAAACAAGTACTAACGAGGCTATTATTTTAACTATTTTTGGAAACGAAACAGGAACTTATGAGCTTGGTGTTACTGAAAATACGGAAGTTAATGGAGGTACTTATAATGACGATATTACAGGTACTGGTGAAACATGGTCTTCTGTAGTAGATTTTATAACTTCTCAAGGACAAGTTACTATAACAGAAATAGATGAGGTTAATAAAACTATTTCTGGAACGTTTTTCTTTACCGGACATCATGTTTCTTTGTCATCTAAAGAGTTTACAAATGGTGTTTTTACAAACGTTTCATTTGATGCTGGTTTAGTAAGTGGAAGTGGAAATACTTTTTTTGCTAAAGTTGATGGTGTGGAATTTATTGAGGACTCTGTAAATGGAGCAGCAACTTCATTACCAGGTTTGTCTACAATAGGTATAAGTGCAATTAAAAATAGTCTAGAAACTATTGGTTTGAATCTTGATTCTGATATTGAACCTGGAGAATACGAACTTTCTACATTTGGAACTCCTAGTGGTTTGTATAGTGTATCTTTTAGTGAAAGTTTTTCTTCTGAAACGGGTAAAGTTGTAATTATACTTCACGATAAAGCTAATAAAAGAATTGAAGGTACTTTTCAGTTTACTGCGACATCTTTTTTAGATCCAGATGTGTCTTATGAGGTTACTGAAGGTAGCTTTGGTGTTACTTATTTTTAAAGAAAAGATATAATAAAAAAAGCCACTCAATTTGAGTGGCTTTTTTGTTTCCTGTTTATTTAAAGCATCTTTAAACTAAGACTCAGTAGGCTTTTCAGCTTTTTCAATACTAATGCTTAATTCTTCAGTTTTCTTATCTAAATCAATTTTAATTTGATCGCCATCTTGAAGGTTGGATGCTACAATTTCTTCAGCTAAAGCATCTTCAACATACTTTTGAATGGCTCTTTTTAGAGGTCGAGCGCCGTATTGCTTATCAAAACCTTTATCTGCAATATAGTCTTTGGCAGAATCTGTAATGGTAAGGATATAACCCAAACCTTTAATTCTAGATAAAAGCTTTTCTAACTCAATATCAATAATTTTATTAATGTCTTCTTTTTCTAAAGCATTAAACACAACAACATCGTCAATTCTGTTTAAAAACTCTGGTGCGAATGATTTTTTAAGAGCGTTTTCTATAACGCTTCTAGCATTGGCATCTTCTTGTGCTTTTTGAGACGCGGTTCCAAAACCAATACCTGTTCCGAAATCTTTCAACTTCCGAGCTCCGATGTTAGAAGTCATGATTATAATTGTATTTCTAAAATCAATTTTTCTACCTAAACTATCTGTTAAGTAGCCGTCATCAAGCACCTGAAGTAGCATATTAAATACGTCTGGATGTGCTTTTTCAATTTCATCTAATAAGATAACTGCGTAAGGTTTTCTTCTAACTTTTTCAGTTAGTTGTCCGCCTTCTTCATATCCTACATAACCCGGAGGTGCACCAATTAATCTTGAAATAGCAAATTTCTCCATGTATTCACTCATGTCAATTCTAACAAGTGAATCTTCACTATCAAATAATTCACGTGATAATACTTTAGCTAACTGTGTTTTACCAACACCCGTTTGTCCTAAAAATATAAATGAACCAATTGGTTTATTAGGGTCTTTAAGTCCTGCACGATTACGTTGAATAGCCTTAACTACTTTAGCTACAGCATCGTCTTGACCAATTACTTTTCCTTTAATAAGGTTTGGTAATTCTGCCAATTTATTAATTTCAGTTTGTGCAATTCTGTTAACAGGAACACCAGTCATCATGGAAACAACATCGGCTACATTATCTTCAGTTACAATT